>JAJYBX010000255.1 GCA_021778785.1 Acidobacteriota bacterium | reverse complement strand
GCACCGTGCTTTTCGAGCGGACCAGCGCCCGCCTGGCCCGGCCGGGCTGGCGGGGCACCGCCAGCCTCCTGGGCGGCAGCTGGGGCCGCAACGACGAGGTGGTGGATGCCACGGGCGGCACGCCGGCGTTCTACGTCCGCGGCGCGGGCACCCGTTCCCACATGGGCGACTACGCGGACGGGAACGGGAATGCCGTCCATTCCCGCTACACCCGCTGGAGCGCCTTCGGCGCCGTGGGCTGGACGCCGGACGACGACACCCGCCTGGAGCTGTCCGGCACCCGCAGCGACGGCCGGGCCGCCTACGCCGACCGCAGCATGGACGGCGTGAAGTTCCTGCGGGAGAACCTGGGCCTGAAATACGACCAGCGGCACCTCTCGCCCCTCCTGGATCGCCTGGAGGTCCAGCTGTACCGGAACTACGTGGACCACGTGATGGACAACGCCACGCTGCGCGCCTTCACGCCCACGCCCATGGCGCCGGAACCCGCGGCCATGAACCCCGACCGCACCACCCAGGGCGGGCGGGTGGCGGCCACCCTGCGCCTGGCGGAGGCCACCCAGCTCGTCCTCGGCACCGATGTCCAGGCCAACCGGCACACCTTCCGCATGAGCCTGCGCCAGTGGTCGCGGCCCGAGGAGACCCTGCCCCGCCTGGACGACGCCTTCTTCCGCAGCGTCGGCCTCTTCGGGGAGCTGACCCACGCCTTCACGCCCGTGGACCGGCTGGTGGCGGGCTTCCGCGCGGACCGCTGGCACGCCGAGGATCGACGGAGCCAGGTGCAGCTCACCATGATGGCCAGCGCGCCCGATCCCACGGCGGGCCAGCGCCGGGACACGACGCTGGAAAGCGGGTTCGCCCGCTACGAGCGGGACGTGGCGGACGGCGGCGCGACCCTCTACGCCGGCGTGGGCCACGCGGAGCGCTTCCCCGACTACTGGGAGGCGATCAGCAAGGAGAGCCTCACGTCCGTGAGCGCCTTCGGCACGCGCCCCGAGCGCACGACGCAGCTGGACCTGGGCTTCGTGAAGCAGGCCGGCGCCCTCCGGGCCTCGTTCTCCGCCTTCTACGGCGAGGTGCGGGACTTCATCCTCATCCAGTCCAACGTGCCCAAGCCGGCCATGGGCGGCGCCGTGCGGATGGCCACCGTGGCCCGCAACGTGGACGCCACCACCTGGGGCGGGGAGGCCGCCGCCACCCTGGCCCTGTCGGCCCGCCTCAAGGCCGAGGGCAGCCTGGCCTACGTCCATGGCGCCAACGACACCGACCGCCGGCCCCTGGCCCAGATGCCGCCCCTGGAGGCCCGGCTGGGCCTCGTCTGGGACACCGGGGTGTGGTCCGTGGGGGGGCTCCTCCGGGCCGCGGCGCGGCAGGACCGCGTGGCCGTGAACCAGGGCAACATCGCCGGCCAGGACCTGGGCCCCACGGGCGGCTTCGCCGTGGCCTCGCTCAACGGCGGCTGGCGGCCCCGCCCGGGCCTGCTCGTCACCGCCGGCGTGGACAACCTCTTCAACCGCGCCTACGCCGAGCACCTCAGCCGCAACGCGACGACCGTCCCCGGCTTCGTCCTCCAGTCCCTCCGGGTGAACGAGCCCGGGCGGATGGCCTGGCTGAAGCTCACGCTCACCTTCGGCTGAGACCCCCCATGTGGCGCGGTTACGCTAGGGCCATGCCCTCCCGACCCGAGGCCTCCCCCGGCGCATCCCTCGCTTGGCTGGTCCGCTTCCGCTGGATCACGGCGGTGATGCAGGCGGCCACCATCCTGGGGGCGGTGTGGGTCCTGGAGGACGAACTGCCCCTCGTCCCCCTCTTCGCGCTGGTGGCCATCGGCGCCCTGAGCAACCTGTTCCTCGCCCGCCGGCTCCGGGGCGGGGCCCCCGCGACCGCGTCCCTGCCGGGCCTCCTGCTCGGCCTGGACATCCTGCTGCTCACGGGCCTCCTCTACTTCAGCGGCGGCCCGTCGAATCCCTTCACCGCCATCTACCTCGTGCACGTCACCCTGGCCGCCGTGGTCATGCGGGGCGCCTGGTCCTGGGCCCTGGGCCTGCTCTCCACCCTGGGCTTCGGCCTGCTGTTCTTCTGGCACGTGCCCGTGGAGTCCCTGACCCACATGGCCCACCGCGGCGGCGGCTTCTCCCTCCACCTGCTGGGCATGTGGCTGGCCTTCGCCGTGACCGCCACGCTCATCGCGGCCTTCGTGGGCCGGGTGACGGAGGCCCTGCGCCAGCGCGAGGCGGAACTCACGGCCCTGCGCGACCTGGCGGCCCGCCAGACGCGGCTGGCCTCCCTCACCACCCTGGCCGCCGGCGTCGCCCATGAGCTGGGCTCGCCCCTGGGCACCATCGCCGTGGCCGCCAAGGAGCTGCAGCGGGCGGCGGAGCGGCTGGGGCCGGGGGGATCCGCCATGGGCCTGGACGCCGCCCTGATCCGCCAGGAGGCGGGCCGCTGCCGGCAGATCCTGGACCAGATGGCCGGCCCGGCGGGCTCCGCCCCGGGCGAACAGCCCGAACCCTTCGCCTGGGAGGAACTGGCGTCGGCCCTGAGGGCGGCCCTCGGCGCCGCGGACCGGGCGCGGCTGGACCTCACCCTGCCGCCGGGCGCCAGCGGCCCCGTGCCCCGGGAGGGCCTCCTCCGGACCCTGCGCGCCCTGCTGGGCAATGCCTTCGAGGCCACCCCGGCCCCCGGCCGCGTGAGCCTGTCCGCCGAAGGCACCGGCGGGGGCTGGCGCATCCGGATCCGGGACGAGGGCGCGGGCATGTCCCCGGAGGTCCTCGCCCGCGCCGGCGAGCCCTTCTTCACCACCAAGCCGCCGGGCGGGGGCATGGGCCTGGGCCTCTTCCTCGCCCGCACCTTCGCGGAGGAACTGGGCGGCGCCCTGACCCTGGATTCCGCCCAGGGGCGCGGCACCACCGTCGAACTCGTCTGGCCGGAGGCTTCCCATGGCTGAGGCGCTGCCTTCCATCCTGCTCGTGGACGATGATGCCGTCTTCCGGGGGCGCCTGGCCCAGGCCCTGGAGGCGCGCGGCATGGACGTGTGGACCGCCGGGGGACCGGAGGAGGCCCTGGCCCGGGCGCGGGAGGAGAGTCCCGAATACGCCCTCGTGGACCTGCGCATGCCGGGGGGCTCGGGCCTGGACCTGGTCCAGGCGCTGCATGCCCTCGATGCCACCACCCGCATCCTCGTCCTCACGGGCTACGGCAGCATCGCCACCGCCCTGGCCGCCGTGCGCATGGGGGCCATCCACTACCTCACCAAGCCCGCCGACGTGGACGAGATCCTGGCGGCCTTCCAGGCCCCCGAGCTGGCCGAGGCGCCGGCGGACACCGGGGAGACGCCCTCCCTGGCGCGGGTCGAATGGGAGCACATCCAGCGCGTCCTGGGCGACTGCAACGGCAACCTCTCCGAGGCCGCCCGGCGCCTGGGGATGCACCGCCGCTCCCTGCAGCGCAAGGCCGCGCGACGCCGGCCGCTGCGGTGAGAGCGCCTGCGACCCCTTGACGCAGGCGGGGCGTGCTCCCGGCGCGCACCACCTGTACCGACAACCTTGAGGCCCCCGTGATCCGACCCCGCCCCGTCCTGGCCCTCCTCGCCGTGCTCCTGGCGGCCGCCCCGGCCCAGGCCTGCGGGGCCTGCGGCTGCACCCTCAACGGGGACTGGGCCAGCCAGGGCATTGCCACCCGCCCGGGGTTCCGCTTCGACCTCCGCTTCGACGCCTTCACCCAGGACCAGCTGCGCTCGGGGACCAGGACGGTGGATCCCGCCTCCCTGCCCCTCCCGAACGGCCAGGAGGTGCAGCGGAGTACCGCCAACCGGAACCTCACGCTGACCCTGGACTGGAGCCCCAGCGCGGCCTGGGGCCTCAGCCTCCAGGCCCCGGCCTATTGGCGGAACCACGAGACGGTGGCCGCCGGCGACGGGGATCCCTCCTTCTCGCGGAGCACGGGGCTCGGGGATGTCCGCCTGGTGGGCCGCTACCAGGGCTTCCTGGACGACTTCTCCCTCGGTGTGCAGGCGGGCCTGAAGCTCCCCACC
>JAJYBX010000254.1 GCA_021778785.1 Acidobacteriota bacterium | reverse complement strand
AACCCCCAGACCTTCGTGCCCAACATCTTCTTCGCGAAGCCCGGCGCCTATCGCCCCGCCATCCAGCGCGTCTGGCACATGCCGGGGAGGGCCAGCTTCGTGGCGCTGCCGGTGGTGAAGTAGGGGACTACGCCCCCAGCAGCTCCGCCACGAAGGCCGGCACCAGCTCGGTGGCCCGGCCCGTGCGGTGCTCCAGGAAGGCGTCGGCCACGCGGCTGGGCTCGAGGTTGAGCTCGAGGGTGGGGGCCCAGGGCTGGACCGCCTCCACGAAGCCGGCGGCGGGGTACACGTGGCCGCTGGTGCCGATGGCCACGAAGAGGCCGCAGCGCTCCAGCGCGGCGTAGATGCGCTCCATCTCCAGGGGGCGCTCGCCGAACCACACGATGTGGGGGCGCAGGCGGCCGTGGTGGCAGGTCGGGCAGCGGTCGTCGGCGTCCAGGTCGCCGGGCCAGGGCAGCACCTTCCGGCAGGCCAGGCAGCGGGCCTTCAGCAGCTCGCCGTGCATGTGCAGCAGGCGCCGCGACCCGGCCCGGTCGTGGAGGTCGTCCACGTTCTGGGTGACCAGGAGGAAGTCGCCGGGCCAGGCCGCCTCCAGCCGCGCCAGGGCTTCGTGGGCGGCATTGGGGCGGACGCCCGGCAGGCCCCGCCGCCGCTCGTTGTAGAAGCGGTACACGAGGGCGGGCTTCCGGGCGAAGGCCTCGGGCGTGGCCACGTCCTCCACCCGGTGGTTCTCCCAGAGCCCATCCGCATCGCGGAAGGTGCGCAGCCCGCTCTCCGCCGAGATCCCCGCCCCCGTGAGGACCACGATGCCGGCGTCGCGGGGGAGCTTCATTTCAGCGATCCCAGATCCAGGGCCTTCCCGTCCACGGTTCCGGGCTGGATCCCCAGTTCGTGGGCGAGGGTGGGGGCCAGGTCCACGGTGCGGACGGGCTCGGGGCGCTCGCCGCCCTTCCAGGGGCCCCAGAAGACCAGGGGCACCCGGCGGTCATAGGCCCAGGGCGAGCCGTGGCCGGCGGCGTACTCCCTCGGCGGCTCGCCGAAGAGGGTGAAGGGCTTGAAGGCCACCAGCAGGTCGCCGCTGCGGCCGGCCAGGAAGCTGCGCCGCATGAGCACGTCCACACGGCTGTCGCGGGGGCTGCCCGTGGCGGCGGGATCGACGGCCTCGAGTTGCTTCGCGGTGTAGGCGGCGGCCACTTCGGGGCGCGCCTGCAGCCAGGTCTGGGCCTCGCGGAGGACCGCCCCGCGGTCCAGGTTCGCGGCCTTCGCGACGCCCTCTTCCAGGTAGAACTCGGTGGGCTCGGGGGGCGCGGTGAAGAGGTCTGCGGCCACGTTGAAGCGGGCCTTCATGGCTGCGTTCAGCCCGGCCACGAAGGGCGCCTGCTCCACGCGGCGGGCCGGGAAGCCCTCGTCCTTCAGGGCCTCCACCACGTCCATGCCGCCGTGGTCGGCGCTGAGTACCACCCACACGCCGGGATCGCGGCGGGTCAGGAAAGCGAGGAAGCGGCCCAGGGTGGCGTCCAGCCGGTGGATCTGATCCCGCATCTCCGTGCCGAGGTTGCCGTAGTTGTGGCCCACGTAGTCCGTGGCGGAGAAGCTGACGGTGAGCAGGTCCGTGGCGGGTCCGCCACCCAGGCGCTCGCCCTCGATCAGGGCCTCGGCGCCCTCCTCCGTGACCTCGTCCAGGAAGGGGGACTTGGCGAACCGGGAGGTGAAGGTCCTGTCCAGGGGCATGCCCGCGCCCTGGATGAGGCGGGGCAGGGCGCCGTTGCGGACGAGGGTCTGGCCGTAGGTCCACTGGGCCACGCGGCCCTCGGGGGTGCCGGGAGCCTTCGTCCACAGCCAGCTCCGGGTGGCGAAGCGGGTGCTCAGGTCCTGATCGAAGCGCGCCAGCCAGTCCGGCAGCTGGGCCATGTAGGCAGTGGAACTGCCGAAGCCCGCGGGGCCCGTGAACCAGAAGACGCCGCTCGGATGTCGCCCCGCCATGAGGATGGCCGCCCGGTCCTTGCCGGAGATGGAAAAGGCGCGGCTGCCGGGCACCTGGGCCTGCAGCCAGTCGCCCAGCGAGTCCCCGAGGAAGCGGGCGTTGGAGGCGGCGTGGACCCGGTCCCCGTCGAGGGGCCTCGCGGCTTCGTCCGCCACGCAGTAGGTCAGCTTCCCGGTGGCGCGGTCCAGCCACTGGTTCTCCACGATGCCGGTGTGGGCGGGGAAGCGCCCGCTCAGCAGCACCGAGTGGCCGGGGCCCGTCTCCGTGATGCCGTGGTCCTGGTAGGCCTCCGTGAACTGGACACCGCCTGTCAGGAGGCGATGGAGGCCCCCCGTCAGCTCGGGGCCGTAGGTCTGGATGAGCTCGGCGGAGCACTGGTCGATGGAGATCACCACCACCAGCTTCGGCCGGGCCGGGGCCGCGGCGACGAGGAGGGCGGGGACGACGAGGGGAAGGGCGCGGCGGAGGACCATCAGAACGCCACGCCCACGCCGAAGGTCCACATGCGCTCGAACTCCTGGCCGCTGCCCTGGGCGGTGAAGTAGCTGGCCAGGTCCGCGGCCGTGTTCAGCCGCACGGGCTTGTCCTTGCTGATGGGCTGCTGGTAGCTGGCGGCCAGGTAGGGGTGCACCACGGGCAGGGGCAGGCGCCAGCGGGCGCCCACCCGCAGCCAGGTGCGGCTGAGGTCATTCGTGTTGCGCAGGCCGTTGGCCTCGAAGGTGTAGCGCTGGAAGCGCTGGATCACGCCGATCTCCCCGGCCAGGCCCGTGAAGGGCACCCACACCTGGGCGTTGAGGCCCACGCCCGCCCCCTGCTGCTTGAGGGCCGTGCCCTGGACCGTGCTGCCCTGCACGAGGGTGCCGTCGGCCTTCCACTGGGAGTACTCCAGGCCCGCCTCCAGGCGGAAGAGGGGGCCGACCTGGAAGAGGCGCCGGTTCGCGGAGGCGATGAAGCCGCGGCCGGTGTCCAGTCCGCCCGAGGCCAGCTGGCCCGTGCCGCTGATGAGGGTCTGGGGCAGGCTCTGGCCCGAGGGGCGCGGCACCTCCAGGCGCAGGTCCCATTGTGCGAACGCGGGCAGGGCCGCGAGGCAGAGGGGGAGGACGGCGAGGCGCATCGGGACTCCGGCGGAAAGCTCCGATCATACCCCCCGGAAGTGCCACGTCCGCAGCGCGGTGTAACATCCCTGGGGCGCGCTCTCGAAGAGCACGAGCCGGTCCGCCGCGAAGGCCGTGGGCGGCGGATCCGTGAAGGCCGCCACGGGCCGGGCCCGGCGGAACCGGGCCAGGGTGAGGTGGGCGCGGAAGGGCTTGGCGTCGAAGGCCTCGCCAGCCGCGGCCAACGCGCCCCGCAGGTCCGCGGCCAGGGCCTCCAGCGCCGCGTCGGGCGCCACGCCCAGCCAGAGCACCCGGGCCCGGTCCCCCTCGGGGAAGCCGCCCAGGCTCGCCGTGCGCAGGGCGAAGGGCCGATGCCGCGCCGCCACCGTCGCGCCCGTGGCCTCGAGGGCGGCCAACTCCCCCGGTGCGCGGGTCCCCAGGAAGGCGAGCGTCAGGTGCAGGCCCTCGGGCCGGCTCCAGCCTTCGATCCCGGCGTGGCTCCGCTGCCAGCGCCCCAGGATCTCGCCCGGGCCGGGAGGCAGGGGGAGCGCGAAGAAGAGGCGCACTTCGACCTCCTTCCGGAGCGGCCTCAGGCTCCGGCGGCGCTGCGTCGGGCGACCCAGAGATAGAAGAGTCCCCGGGCCTGGACGCCCAGCACCATCAGGGGGAGGACGATCACGAGGACCAGGAGGAGATTCAGTTTGTGGGCCATGGCCGGGAGGAGGAAGGCGGCGGGGATGAACAGCCCGATCCACTGGCCCAGGATGAAGACGAGGCCGGCCTTCCAGCGGCTGGAGACCCCGAGTCGCTCCTGGAAATCCGGGGGCATGGCGAGGGGTGTCTTCACGAACTCGGCGAGGGTCGGCATGGCTCATCCTGGCAGGGGGTCACGGCTTCATCTTCCACTTGATGCTGCAGCCCATGCTCGGATGCTGCACCTTCTCCGGCGCGTGGCCCTGCAGCAT
>JAJYBX010000253.1 GCA_021778785.1 Acidobacteriota bacterium | reverse complement strand
CAGGGGCTGGGGGGCGGGATCGGATTCGAAGTACCGGGCCTCGTCGAAGACGTCGTAGCTGGGCAGCACGCGCTTGTGGGTCGCCTGGCGCAGGGCGCCCTGCTCGCACCACCACAGCTCGTTCCAGAGGCGCCCCGAAGGGGCGGGCCGGGCCGTGCCGAAGACCAGGGGCACGACCCCGCTCAGGGCCGCGAGGCGATGGGATTCGGCCTCCACCCGCCGCCGCAGCCCCGCCTCCCAGAGGCGGTCCTCCGCCAGGTAGCCCGGAATGGCCAGCTCCGGCGCCAACACCAGCTCGGCCCCGGCGGCCACCGCCCTGGCATAGGCGGCCTCGAGGGCCCGTCCATTGGCCTCGGGATCCCCGAGGCGCGTGTTGAGCTGGAGCAGGGCCACTCGCATGGAACCAGCCTACCAGCGGATCTCCGCTCGGGTCCCGCCCTCGGGCCGGGACTCCAGCCGCAGGTCGGCGCCCTGGGCGTTCAGCCACTTCAGGGCAAGGGGCAGGCCCAGGCCTGTGCCCTCGGGCCGGCCGCTCTCGAAGGGACGCAGCATGCGGACGGCCGTGTCCTCGCCCAGGCCCGGCCCCTCGTCCAGGATCTCGAGGCGCCCCTCGCCGACCCGCACCCGCACCCGGCCGCCCAGGGGGGTGGCCTGGCAGGCGTTCTCCAGCAGGTTCACGAGGGCCTGGTGCAGCAGCTGCGGATCCGCCTCCGCCCCGCCCGTCCCTTCCAGGAGCAGCTGCCGCCCCTGGCTCACCGGTCGGCGCTTCAGCTCCACCAGGGCCTGGCCTGCCGCCTCCTCGAGCCGCATTGCCTGCAGGGCCGGTTCCAGGGGCCGGGCCCACTGGAGGAACCGCTGCACCAGCCCTTCCAGATCCTCCGTCTCCGTCAGCAGCGCCTCGGCGGCCTCGAGGTGTCCCTGGCGCTTCAGGAGCTGGCCATGGCCCTTCAGCACGGCCAGCCCGTTCTTGAGCTGGTGGGCCACCCCCGCGGTCATCTCGCCCAGCTCGGCGAAGCGTTCCCGGAGCTGGACCCGCCGCGCCTCCTGCTCGGCCTCGGTCACATCCTCGAACTGCACCAGGGCCCCGATCCGGTCGGGGGCCTCGATGCGGCGGATCCGCCAGCGCCTTCCCAGGCCCGAGCAGCGCCAGGGGGGACCGGGGTCCCGCGCCAGGGCTTCGAGCAGCCAGGGGAAGGGCTCCAGCACGAAGGCCGCCTCCATCCCCACCACGCCCGGCTTCACGCCCAGCAGTTCCTGGCCGCGCCGGTTGAGCGTCGCCAGGCGCTGGCGCTGGTCCACCCAGAGCAGGCCGAAGGGAAGCACATCCACCAGCCGCTCCTGCATCGTCCGCAGCTCGCCCAGGGACGCCGCCAGTTCGCCCCGCTCCCGCAGGCTGCTGGACACGGCCCCCAGCAGGACCGCACCCGGGTCCCCCGGGGCGCGGCGACGGAGACGGAACCAGCGCACCGCGGCGAGCACCAGGCCCAGGGCCATCACCACCAGGGGCAGGGCCATGGCCAGCTGGGCGACGGTATTCGGAGAGAAGCGCATCGTACCCAGAGTATGCCGGTAGGCTAGGGCCATGGACAGGCAACCCATCTACGTCGTGATCGGCGGCTCCGGCGAGACCGCCCTCCGCACCGTGCAGGCCGCCCTCACCCAGTTCTCCAAGGGCGAGGCCTCGGCCCTGGTGCGCCGGTTCCAGAATGTGCGGACCCGGGAGGATCTGGACCGGGTGCTGGAGACCGCCGCCGACAAGCGCGCCGTCATCGTCCACACCACCGTGTCCCGGGAGCTCCGGTTCTACCTGGCGGATCGCTGCGCGGAGCTGCGCCTCACCCAGGTGGACCTCTTCGGCAACCTGCTGGACACGCTGGCGCTCTACCTGCGCGAGCGCCCCGAGGAACGGCCCGGCAGTTTCCACGCGGTGGGCGACAAGTACTTCCGCCGCATCGAGGCCATCGAGTTCGCCCTCCGCTACGACGACGGCGCCGACATGACGGGCCTGGTGGACGCCGACATCGTGCTGGTGGGCATCAGCCGCACCAGCAAGACGCCCCTCTCCATGTACCTCGCCATGGAGGGCCACAAGGTGATGAACGTGCCCCTGGTTCCGGGTGTCCCGCTGCCGCCCGAGCTGGACCACATCCCCCAGGGCCGCATCGTGGGCCTCACCATCCAGGCCGACCGCCTCCAGGAGATCCGCGCCTACCGCCTGAAGCGCCTGGGCGCCACCGGCACGGCGGACACCTACAGCGACATGGGGCACATCCTGGAGGAGCTGGCCTATGCCGACGGGGTGTTCAAACACCATCGCCGCTGGCCCGTCCTCGACGTCACCGGCCGCAGCATCGAGGAGACCGCCGGCCTCGTCCTCGACCGCGTCTTCGGCAAGGAACGCGGCATCTGACGGGAACCATTCCGGGGACGGCGGGAGGCAGAGACCTGGCGGGGATGCCGAGGCCTGCCCAGTGCTGGCTACGGCCCGCCTGGCGGGCCCGTCCCATCACCGCAGGCCGTCCGGAAGCGGCCTGCGTGGGGAGACCTGCGAGGAGCCCGATCCAGGCCAGTAGCCCGATTGGTAGAGCGAGGCCCCATCCGGCAAGCCCTTTAGCCGTTCGGGGTCTGCCGCAACCAATTCCGACCTCACCTTGGCCTGGAAGTCGAAGGCCGCCCGCATGGTATCCCGGAGGAACCGCAGGTGGTTCGGATCGTCGGTTTCCTTCAGCTTCCCCTTGCTCGCCGTTTCCAGGGCAAGGAAGAGCGCGCTGGCGATCCAGGGTTCGAGGGCATCTCCGCAGCGGCTCCAGGCCAGGATGGGAACTCGGACATCGACCTCGTAGCCCTCGTCGGTGGCCTGGATGACCAGGCTTCCGTAGTTCCGATCCAGTCCGGGCACAAGACGATACCTGGCCCTCGGCTCGGCGGAAGCCAGCCGCAGCACCAGCTGCTGCAGGCTGGGTGAGTGGGCCAGGGTCCATCGATAGGTGCCGAGGATCATCGGGTCTGATCCTGCGAGCAAGGGCAACTGCGGCGTGGCCTGGCTGACCAGGATGACCCGGGGTGGCTCTGGTGGGACCGGCATCAGCATCTCGCGGGCCTCTCGATGGACGGGTCTCGACCGCGACGCCTGGCGTTCCAAACATCCGACATGACTTACAGCTCGTCCTTCAGCCGGTCGCAAAGGGTCTTCAGCAACTTGATCCGGCCAAAGTGCTTGTCCTCGCTCTCCACGAGCGTCCAGGGGGCGATCTCCGTGCTGGTGCGGTCCAGCATGTCGCAGATGGCCGTCTCGTAGGCGGGCCACTTCTCCCGGTTCCGCCAGTCCTCCTCGGTGATCTTGAAACGCTTGAAGGGGGTGTCCTGGCGCTCCTGGAAGCGCCGCAGCTGCTCCTCCTGGCTGATGGACAGCCAGAATTTCAGAAGCACACTCCGGCTGCGCACGATCTGGTCCTCGAAGTCGTTGATCTCGCTGTAGGCCCGCTGCCAATCGGCTTCGGAGCAGAAGCCCTCCACCCGCTCCACCATGACCCGTCCGTACCAGCTCCGGTCGAAGATAGCCACCTTGCCCCGCCGGGGCAGGTTCCGCCAGAACCGCCACAGGTAGGGCTGGGCGCGCTCCTCCTCCGTGGGTGCGGCGATGGGGTGGATGCGGTAGGTGCGGGCGTCCAGGGCCTGGGTGACGCGCCGGATGCTTCCGCCCTTCCCCGCAGCGTCCACGCCCTCGAAGACCAGCACCACGGAATGCTTCCGGAAGTTCCGGTGCCGGGTGAGGAGGTTCAGCCGTCCCTGGAGCTCCAGGAGGGCCTCCTCGTAGTCCTTCTTGTCCAGGCGCTGGGTCAGATCCATCGCCTTGAGCACGTTCACCTGGTCGATGGCCACCCGCGGGGCGGGCGGCATGACCACGGGCTTTGGGGCCGGCAGGTCCAGCCGCGCCCGGAGCCGCTCCAGGAGCACCTTGCCCACCGTGAGCCGCTGGTACCGGGGGTCCGTGGCCTCCACCACGATCCAGGGGGAGTCTGCGGTGCTGGTGGCCCGCAGGGCCCGC
>JAJYBX010000252.1 GCA_021778785.1 Acidobacteriota bacterium | reverse complement strand
CACCAACCGCACGCCGCGGCACCACCAGCCCGGCGAGGAGGGCGAGGCGCGGGCCCTCGACCTGGAGCTGAAGCTCATCGCGGATGTGGGCCTGGCGGGCTTTCCCAATGCGGGCAAGAGCACGCTGGTGAGCCGCCTCAGCGCCGCCCGGCCCAAGATCGCGGGCTACCCCTTCACCACCCTGGAGCCCCAGCTCGGTGTGGTCAGCCTGGACCGCTTCGGGGGCGACGCCCTGGACAGCTGGGTCATCGCCGACATCCCGGGCCTCATCGAAGGCGCCGCCGAGGGGGCCGGACTGGGCATCCAGTTCCTGCGCCATGTGGAACGCACCCGCATGCTGCTGCACCTGGTGGATCTCTCCGATCCTGTCCAGGAGCCGGCCGAGGCGGTGCGCGTGATCGAGGCCGAGCTGGCGGCCTTCAGCCCCGTGCTGGCGGCGAAACCCCGCTGGCTGGTGGGCACCAAGCTGGATGCCCTCCAGGATGAGGCCCGCAGGGTGGCCTTCGAGGCCCTCTGCGCCGAGCGGGGCCAGGCGCCCATCTTCATCTCCGGCGTCACCGGCGAGGGGCTGCGGGAGCTGGCCTTCGCCGTGGACCGGGCCCTGAAGGCCAGCCCACGGCCCGTGGAGGCCGAGGCGTGACCGGCCGGCGCGTCGGCCTGCTGGGGGGGGCCTTCAACCCGCCCCACGACGGGCACCTCACGCTGGCGCGCCTGGCCCTGGAACACCTCGATCTGGACGAGCTGCGCTTCGTGCCCACGGCCCGCTCCCCCCACAAGCCGGATCCGGGCGGGCCCGATGGCCCCACCCGTCTCCGCCTGCTGGAGGCGCTCCTGGCCGAGGCGGGGGATCGCTGCCGCATCGAGACGCTCGAACTGGTGCGCGGCGGCACCAGCTACACCGTGGACACCCTGGAGGATCTGACGGCGCGGGAACCCGGGACCGCCTGGATCCTGGTCATGGGCAGCGACCAGCTGGCGGGGCTGCCCACCTGGCGGCGGGCGGAGCGGATCGTCGCATTGGCGGCCCTGGCGGTGGCGCCGCGCCCGGGCGCGCCGCTGGAGGTTCCGGAGCTGCCGGGCCTGCGGCCGGTGGACCGCTGGTCCGGGGCCCCCGGCGAGTGGCTCTGGCTGCCCTCCACGGAGCTGGATCTGGCCTCCACCACCCTCCGGGCACGTCTGGCCGCGGACCGGAACGCCGATCCTGGCGGCCTGCCCCCCGAGGTTCTGGCTGCCATCCGCAGCGAACATCTGTACTGTTAGCCCTGCCTGAAGGAGTCCGCATGACCCTTGATCCCCGGCTCGCAACCGTTGTCGAGGCCGCCCGTTCGAAGAAGGCCTTCCGCATCCGCCTGCTGGATGTGGCGGGGCTGGCCAGCTTCACGGACGTGTTCGCGTTCATGAGCGGCGGCAGCGACCGGCAGAACCGGGCCATCGCCGATGCGGTGGAGGAGGGGCTGAAGGCCCTGGGCGAGCGGCCCATCTCCAGTGAAGGCGCGGGCAACGGGAACTGGATCCTGCTGGACTACGGCAACCTGGTGATCCACGTCATGGACGAGGACACCCGCAGGCACTACAACGTGGAAGGCCTCTGGAGCGCGGGACGCGAACTGGAGCTGCCGGCCGAGGTCCACGCCGTTCCCGAATCGCACTAGCCGAGGTGGCCCATGCAGCATGAGACGAATCCCTTCGAGGCGATGCAGGCCCGGCTCCGGGTGGCGTCGGAACTCTACGGGCTGGACGATGCCCTGTTCAAGGTGTTCATGGCGCCCAGCCGCTCCATGATCGTGAGCCTGCCGGTGCTCATGGACAATGGCCACTGGGAGGTCTTCGAGGGCTACCGGGTGCAGCACAACATCGCCCGGGGCCCCGCCAAGGGCGGCATCCGCTACGATCTGAACGTCACCCTGGACGAGGTCAAGGCGCTCGCCGCGTGGATGACCTGGAAGTGCGCCGTGGTGGATGTGCCCTTCGGCGGCGGCAAGGGCGGCATCGTCTGTGATCCCTCGCGCCTCAGCCTGGGGGAGAAGGAGCGCCTCACCCGCCGCTATGTGGCCGAGATCATGGATCTGCTGGGACCGGACCGGGATGTGCCGGCGCCGGACATGGGCACGGACGCCCAGACCATGGCCTGGGTGCTGGACACCTACTCCATGCATGTGCGCCGGACCGAGAACGCCGTCGTCACCGGCAAGCCCCTGGGCCTGGGCGGCAGCCTGGGCCGCACGGAAGCCACCGGCCGGGGCATCCTCATCATGGCCCGGGAGGCCATGCAGCGTCTGGGCAAGCCCCTGGCCGGCGCCACCGTGGCCGTGCAGGGCTTCGGCAACGTGGGCAGCCAGGCGGCCCGTCTCCTGCACGAAGCCGGCGCCCGCGTGGTGGCCGTGAGCGATGCCCAGGGCGCCGTCAAGCACGACCGGGGCCTGGATGTCCACGCCCTGCTCAAGCATGTGGCCGAGACCCGCACCGTGGCCGGCTTCAAGGGCGGGGAGCCCATGAATGCCGCGGAACTGCTCACCCACGCCGTGGACATCCTGGTGCCCGCCGCCCTGGAGAACCAGATCACCGAGGCCAACGCCGCCCAGGTGCGGGCCAAGATCATCGTGGAGGGCGCCAACGGCCCCACCACGCCCGAGGCCGACCCCATCCTGCTGGAGCACGGCGTCCTGGTGGTGCCCGACATCCTGGCGAACGTGGGCGGCGTGACCGTCAGCTACTTCGAGTGGGTGCAGAACCGGCAGGGCTTCTACTGGCGCGAGCGCGAGGTCAACGAGCGCCTGGTGGACTACATGACCCACGCCTTCCAGGCCACCTTCGCCACCACGGACAAGTACAAGACCAATCCCCGCATCGGCGCCTACATCCTGGCCCTGGACCGCGTGGCCCAGGCCATGAAGTACCGCGGCTTCTACGCGTGATCAAGGGCTACCTCGCGGTTTCCAGGAAGGCCTGGACCTACAGCGCCCGGGCCTACGAGGCCCGCCCCGGGGAACGCACGAAGCTCAAGCGGCATGTCCGCTGGGCCGTCATGGCCGCGCTCCGGGAGGCTTCGGTCCAGGGCTGGTTCGCCTTTCTCGACGAACCGGCGATCCATCCCTTCGTGGCGGCCAATCCACGGCTGGCCTTCCGGCCGATGGGCACCTACATGTCCCGCCGCTGGGGCTGGCCCCGGCGCTTCAAGGTCATCCGCGACACCTACATCTTCGCCCATGCGAACGGGCGGGCGCTCCAGGAGGCGCTGCTCCGGGAGGGGGGGCTGGTCCTGGCCCGGTGGCCCCTGGAGAAGGCCGGCGCCATGACCCTGCGGCTCCGCGCCGATGCCCAGTTCCGCAAGGAGGGCGAAGCCGGGGTCTTCCTCGAACTGGAGGGCGTGGTGGGCGCCATCAGTTCCTTCGCCTTTTCGCTGGAGCACGATCCCGGGGGCTGGATCTGCTACATCGGCGCCCTCCAGGGGCGGAAGGGCGGCGACGAGGAGGCCATCAAGGCGGCCACCAAGGCCATGCACGGCCTCCGTCCGAAGGCCCTGATGGTGTTCGTGGCGCAGGAGATCGCCCGCTCGCTCCGGGTAGGCGCCCTTCTGGGCGTGGGGAACGGCATCCATGTGGCCCGCGCCCGGATCCTCGGGCCGGCCAAGAAGATCCTCTTCGACTACGACGAGCTCTGGCGCGAAGCGGGCGGCGAGCCCCAGGCGGAGGGCTGGTTCCAGCTCCCCCTGAAGGCCGCGCGGCGGTCCGCAGAGGAGATCAAGCCCAACAAGCGGTCCATGTACGCCAAGCGGTACGCCTTGATGGACGGCCTGTCCCGCCAGATCCGGACGGTCCTGACGGCCGCCGGCGAGGGGGCCTGACCCCTTCGGCGCCAAGCGGGCCCCACGATCGCCTGGGGGCGGGCATCATGGTTGGGTGCGCCTCCTCCGAACCCAAGCCTTCGCGTTTGTCGCAGGAATCCTCTCGGTCGTGGGGGCCGTCTGCCCTGCCCGGGCGCAATCGCCGATCGGCGCGCTCATTTCCCAGCAGTCCCGCACCACCTTTACGGTGGAAGGGGCCGGGGCGCGGGCGATGGGCCTGGGCGGCGCCTTCATCGCCGTG
>JAJYBX010000251.1 GCA_021778785.1 Acidobacteriota bacterium | reverse complement strand
CAATCGCCTCGCCGGCAGCCTCAGTCCCTACCTCCTCCAGCACGCCGACAATCCCGTGGACTGGTTCCCCTGGGGCGAGGAGGCCCTGGTGAAGGCCCGGACCGAGGACAAGCCCATCTTCCTGAGCATCGGCTACAGCGCCTGCCACTGGTGCCACGTCATGGAGCGGGAGAGTTTCGAGCACCCCGAGGTCGCGGCCGTGCTGAACGCCCACTTCGTGCCCATCAAGGTGGACCGCGAGGAGCGGCCCGACCTGGACGACCTCTACATGGACGCGGTGCAGACGCTCACGGGCCATGGGGGCTGGCCCATGAGCGTCTGGCTGACGCCGGAGCTGCGGCCCTTCTACGGCGGCACCTACTTCCCCCGGGAATCCAGGGGCGGCATGCCGGGCTTCGTGCCCCTGCTGCGCCGCATCGCCGAACTCTGGCAGACCCAGCGCCAGGACCTGGAGGCCCAGGCCCGGGGGCTCTCCGACGAGCTCCGCCGGCAGGCCGAGGTGCAGGCGGGGGTGACGCTGCCCGGAGGCGAGGTGATCGAGGCGGCCCTGGCCCAGCTCCGCCGCGGGTTCGATCCGCAGTGGGGCGGCTTCGGACCGGCGCCCAAGTTCCCCCAGCAGATGGCCGTTGAACTGATCCTCGCCCGGGGGAGCGGGGCCGACCGCGCCATGGCCCTCCGCACCCTCGACGCCATGTGGGAAGGGGGGATGTACGACCACCTGGGCGGCGGCTTCGCTCGCTACAGCGTGGACGGCCAGTGGCTCGTGCCCCACTTCGAGAAGATGCTCTACGACAACACCCAGCTGGCCGCCTGCTACCTGGCCGCCTTCCAGGCCACGGGCGAGCCCCGTTACGCCCGGGTGGCCCGGGAGACGCTGGACTACCTCCTGCGCGACCTGCGCGATCCCGAGGGCGGCTTCCACGCCAGCGAGGACGCCGACAGCGAGGGCGAGGAGGGGCGGTTCTACGCCTTCACGCCCGCCGACGTGCGCGAGGCGCTGGGGGAGGCGGCCGGCGCCCGCTTCTGCGCGGCCTACGGCATCACCGGGGGCGGGAACTTCGAGCATGGCCGCAGCGTGGTGCATCGTTTCTCCTGCCCGGAGGGTGCGGCCCTGGCGCCGGGCGAGGACGCGGAATTGCGCGAGCGCCTGCGGGCCTGGCGGGACCGGCGGGTGCGCCCCGGCAAGGACGACAAGGTGCTGGCCGCCTGGAACGGCCTCGCCCTCTCGGCCTTCGCCCGCGGCTACCAGGTGCTGGGCGACCCCCGCTACCTGGCGGCGGCGGAGGCCGGCGCGGCCTTCCTCCACCGGGCCCTCTGGCGGGAGGGCCGCCTCCTCCGCGTGGCACGCGGGGGCGAGGCCCATACGCCGGCCTTCCTGGAGGATCACGGTGCCGTGGCGGAGGGGCTGGTGGATCTCTTCGAGGCGGGGGGCGACCCGGCCTGGCTGCGCTGGGCCGAGCTGCTGGGCGAGGCCCTGCTGGCGCGCTTCCACGATGCTGCGGAAGGCGGGTTCTTCAGCACGGAGGCGGGCCAGGGGGATCTCCTCTTCCGCCAGAAACCCGGTTTCGACAACGCCATCCCCTCTGGCAACACCCTCGCCGCCCGGGCCCTGCTCCGCCTCTCCCGCCATCTTGATCGCGAGGATTTCAGGGCCGCGGCCGAGGGGACGCTGCGCTGCTTCGGCCCCTGGATGCAACGGGCGCCCCGGGCCTTCCTGGGGCTGCTGGGGGTGCTGGATCAGGTCCTGCGGGAGCCTCTGGAGATCGTCGTGTCCGGTGATCCGGCGCGGTCCGCCACGCGGGCCCTGCTGGCGGAGGTCCACCGCCGCTTCCTGCCCGGGCGGCTGGTGTCGGTGTCCACGGACCCGGCGCTGCCCCTCCATCAGGGCCGGCGCGCGCCGGAAGGCGGGGCAGCCGCCACCGTCTGCCGGGGGCGGGCCTGCTCGGCGCCGGTGTCCGACCCGGGGGCCCTGGGGCGCCTGCTGGACTGATTCCAGGGCGTCTGTGACCCAGGCCCCCGGGAGCCTCGGGCTACACTGGCCCTTTCGCGCCGCTGGTGGCGGCTCCCGCGCTGGAGATGGCGACGGGCCGCGGCCGGACGCCCAGGACAAGGGGCAGCCATGAAGACCTTCATCCTCAAGAAGGATCCGTTGACCGGAGAGGACTACTACGAAGTCTATGTGAGGGGGCGGCAGCTGCTGAACGACTCCCACCTGAACAAGGGGTCGGCCTTCACGCCCGAGGAACGGATGAGCCTGGGGCTGGACGGCCTGCTCCGGTCGGGCATCTCCACCCTGGAATCCCAGGCGGAACGGGCCTACCAGGCCTACCAGCGGAAGACCGAGGACCTGGAGCGGTACATCTACCTCTCCGGCCTGCAGGACCGCAGCGAGCCCCTCTTCTACCGCCTGCTCCAGGACCACCTGGAGGAGATGGTCCCCATCATCTACACGCCCACCGTCGGCCAGGCCTGCCTCCAGATGAGCCACATCCAGCGGCGCTACCGGGGCGTCTACATCACCCCCGAGAACATCGCCAACATCGACCAGATCTTCCAGAGCATCTCCCAGCCGATGGTGAACCTCATCGTGGTCACCGACGGCGAGCGCATCCTCGGGCTCGGCGACCTCGGCTCGGATGGCATGGGCATCCCCGTGGGCAAGGTGAGCCTCTACGTGGCGGCCGGCGGCGTCCACCCGGCGGTGTGCCTGCCCATCAGCCTGGACGTGGGCACGAACAACCCCCGCCTCCTGGAGGATCCCCTCTACCTGGGCTACCGGCATCCCCGCCTGCGCGGCGCGGAATACGAGGCGATCGTGGAGAAGTTCGTCCTGGGGGTGCGCCGGAACTTCCCCGGCGCCCTGCTCCAGTGGGAGGACTTCGGCAAGCAGACGGCCTTCAAGAACCTCGACCGCTACCGGGAACGGATCCTCTCCTTCAACGACGACATCCAGGGCACGGGGGCCACGGCCCTTTCGGCTCTCCTGACCGCCATGCGCATCAAGCAGAGCCGGTTCCAGGACGAGCGCTTCGTCGTGGTGGGCATGGGCCAGGCCGGCACCGGCATCTGCATGAACATCCGCGCCCTGCTGAAGGAGGAGGGCCTGTCGGACGAGGAGGCCCGCCGCCGGATCTTCGCGGTGGACATGCAGGGCCTCCTGCTCGACGACGACCCGAAGCTCGAGGAACCCCAGAAGCCCCTGACCCAGCGCCGGGCCTGGGTGGAGGGCTGGAAGCTGGACGACCCCAACCGGATCGGCCTCCCCGACGTGGTCCGCAATGCGAAGCCCACGGTGCTCATCGGCGTGACCGCCCAGCCGGGGCTCTTCAGCGACGCGATCCTGGCCGAGACGGCGCGCCACACGGAGCGCCCCATCGTGATGGCCCTGTCGAACCCCACCCACAAGTGCGAGTGCTCGCCCGAGGCGGTGTGGAAGGCCACGGACGGCAAGGGCCTCGTGGCCACCGGCAGCCCCTTCCCCTCCATGACCTGGAACGGCCGCACCCTGCAGGCTTCCCAGTGCAACAACCTCTACATCTTCCCCGGCATCGGCCTGGGTTCCCTGGTCAGCAGGGCCACCCGGGTCACCGATGCCATGATCCTGGCCGGCAGCAAGGCCATCAGCGCCTTCGTCACGCCCGAGCAGGAAGCCAGGGGGCTGCTCCTGCCCGAAATGAAGGACATCCGCGAGGTTTCCGCCCATGTGGCCATCGCCGTGGGCATGGCCGCGCGCGAAGCGGGGCTCGGCCGCCTGGTGGACGATGAGACCCTGGCCCGGATCGTGCGCAAGGCCCAGTGGGAGCCGAGCTATCTCCCCTACCGCCCGGGTGCCCTCACCCAGCCCTGACCGGGGCCGGGCCGCCCTTGCAGAGCGCGGGGAGTGGCCTAGCCTGGGGGCGGGAAGAGTTCCTCTTTCCTCCCATGGGGCGACCGTTCACGCCAGCCCCTTCCGGCCCTCCGGGAACCAAGAAGGGCCGAGACACCCCAGGGGCACCCGCACAAGGGTGCCCCTCCTCGTGGCGGGGCCGTACGCGGAACGGCCCGGAGATCCCGGGTCGTTCCGCGAGGGGGATGGGGAGTCAGGCGCGATGCACCCGGCGGGAC
>JAJYBX010000250.1 GCA_021778785.1 Acidobacteriota bacterium | reverse complement strand
CTGGCCGGCGGCCAGGTGGATGGTCTTCCACTCGCCGCTGCGGGCCAGCCACCAGCCCTGCTCGGTGGCGCCCCGGCTCTCGATGCGCACGGGGATCTCCCGGCCCACGAAGCGCCGGTTGCTGGCCAGGGTCAGCTCGGCCTGGCGCTGCTGGAGGCGGGCCAGCCGCTCGGACTTCACGGCCATGGGCAGGTCGTCCTTCAGGCGGAGGGACGACGTCCCGGGCCGGGGCGAGTAGATGAAACTGAAGGAGCCGTCGAAGGCCACCGTGTCCAGCACCCGCAGCGTGGCCTCGAATTCCGCGTCCGTCTCGCCGGGGAAGCCCACGATGAAGTCCGTGCTGAGGGCCAGGCTGGACCGGCCCTCGCCCAGGTAGCCCAGGCGCTCGAGGTACTGGTCCACGGTGTACTCGCGGAGCATGCGCTTGAGGATGCGGTCGCTGCCGCTCTGCAGGGGCAGGTGGAGGAAGGGTGCGATCTTCGGGTTGGACACCAGCTCCCGCGCCAGGTCCCGCGTGAAGTTCATGGGGTGGCTGGTGGTGAAACGGAGCCACTCCAGGCCTTCCACCTCGGCCACCCGCGCCAGCAGCTCGGCGAAGGTGCAGCCGCCGGCGTAGCTGTTCACGTTCTGGCCCAGCAGCTCCACCTCGCGGTAGCCGGCTTCGACGAGGCCCCGCACCTCGGCCACCACGTCCGCGAAGGGCCGGCTGCGCTCGGTGCCGCGGGTGGTGGGCACGATGCAGTAGGTGCATGCGTGGTTGCAGCCCTCGATGATCGTCACCAGGGCCTTGGCCGTGTCCCGGCGCCGGGCCACCGAGGGCGGGAAGAGGTGGTTGTCCGGATACTCGCCCGTGTCGATGACCCGGGCCCTGCCGGCCTGGGCCTCGGCCACCAGCCGGGGCAGCTGCCGGAGGGCCATGGTCCCCAGCACGAAGTCGATGTGGGGCGCCCGCTTGAAGAGGGCCGCCTGCTCCTGCTGGGCCAGGCAGCCCGTGACGCCCACCAGCAGCGGACGGCGCTGCTTCTCCTCACGGAGGCGGCCCAGCTCGGAATAGACCTTGTGGACCGCCTTCTCGCGGATGGAGCAGGTGTTCAGCAGCACCAGGTCCGCGTCCCCGGCCTCCGCCACCGCCTCGAAACCCTCGGCCGACAGCAGCCCCGACAGCTTCTCGCCGTCGTGGTCGTTCATCTGGCAGCCCCAGGTCTGGATGTGGAACTTCATCGCACCGCCCAAACCTTCAAGTTTACCGGAACGGACTGATGTCAGAACCGGTAGCCGACGGTGGCGGTCACGCGCCGGCCGGGGAGCAGGTAGTACTGGGCGTCGCCCATCTCGCTCTCGGCCACGGGGTCGCGGCGATCCGTGAGGTTGTCGCCCTTCACGCGGAACTCCCAGCGGGCGGCGCGGTAGCCCAGGCCGGCGGCGTAGGTGGCATAGCCGCCATAGGGGGCGCGGTTGCGCTTGTCCATCACGATCCCGCCGGTGTAGCGGGCCTCCACCAGCCCGGTGAACCCTCGGGCCGGGGCATAGACGAGGCCCAGGGCCCCCAGGTGGTAGGGCGACATCTCCAGGCGCTTGCCCGCCAGCTGGGTGGCGGTGCCGCCGAAGTCCTGCACGTAGTCCCGGAAGCGGCTGTCGTGGTAGCTGTACGCCCCGCGCAGGGTCCAGTCGGATGTCACCCGGTAGTCCGCGCCGAGCTCCACGCCCTGGAACCGCTGGGTCCCGGCATTCACGAGCACCGGCAGGCCGCCCAGGCTCTGGGAGACCACCAGGTTGCTGAAGTCCATGCGGAAGGTGCTCAGCTCCAGGTCGAGGCGGCCGTCCAGCAGGCGCGACTTCGCGCCCAGGTCGTAGCTCTCGGCGGTTTCGGGCTTGAGGATGCCCGGCGTGCTGTCCAGACCGAAGTCGATGGCCCCGGGCTTGTAGGTGTTCCGGTAGCTGGCGAAGAGGTTCACGCGGTCCGCGCCGGACTGCCAGGCGGTCCAGGTGAGCCCGGCGCTGCCGGAGAGGCGGGTCACCGTGCGGCTATCCTGCCCCCCGTCCAGCGCGGCGCTGGCGAAATCCAGGGTGAAGGCGCGGCGGGTCTCCTCCGTGCGGTTCAGGCGCAGGCCGGCTTCCAGCACCAGGCGGGAGACCGGCGACCACTCGGCGAAGCCGTAGAGGCCCGAGAAATCCCGGCGGTCGTCGATGCGGATGTCCGCGGCCGGCGGCAGGGTGCCGCTGCCGGGCGCGTTGGAGCCGTCCAGGTTCACGAGGTAATCGAAGTCCCCGCCCCGGCCGGTGCCGGTGCCGTGGAGATGGTCGAAGCCCGCCACCACCTTCAGCCCCGGCAGATCCGTCCACGCCAGGTGGGTGTCGAAGTAGACGTCCGTGGTCTCGATGCGCTCACGGTAGCCGTGGGCGTTGGGATCCGTCGTGACCACATCCACGAGGAACCCGCGGAAGACGTCCTGCCGGGAGCGGGAGGTGGAGAGGATGGTGGACCACAGGGCCGAGCCGGCCTGCTGGTCCCAGCCCAGGGTGAAGGTGGCCCGCCGGTCGTTGATGAAGGCGCCATCCGGATTGTGGTTGGCATCCAGGGGCACGTCCGTGGTGAGGACCTTGCCCACCCGGGGGTGGGGGCTGGCGGGCTGCTGGTCCACGGCGGCCGCGTCGAGGTCGAAGCGGAGGACGCCGCCGGCCAGCTCCGCGCGGTTCCGCCAGAGGACATGGCCGCGCTTGAACTCCGTGCGGGGGTCGTCGTAGCCCTGCTTGGCCACGTCGGCCGTGAGGCTGGACTCCACCTTCGACCACCGGGGCAGGCGCAGGGTCACGGCGGCGCCGCCGCTCCCGTGGCTGCCGGCGGACAGCCGGACCGATCCATCCGTCTCCGCCGGAAGCCTGTGGATGACCTGGATGACGCCCACGAAGGAGGTGGCGCCGTACATCACCGGGGCCGCGCCGCGCTGGATCTCGATGCGCTCCACGTTCTCCAGGTCCAGGGTGGAGAGGGCCGGGTTGAAGGCGCCGCCCCAGGGCACGCCGTCCACCACCAGCAGGAAGGCGTCGAACTCCTTGAGCCCCCAGAACTCGGGGATGCTGGAGGCGGGGCCGCTGTCGCCGCCGGGGGCGATGTTGATGCCCGCCGCCAGGGCCAGGGCGCTGCGCAGGTCCGTGGCGCCGCGGTCCGCCAGTTCCTTCCCCGTGAGCACGGTGATCGAGGCCGGCACCTTGGCGGGATCCTCGGGGAAGCGCGTGGCGGTGACCTCCACCGTGGCGGCGCCCGCGGCCTTCGGCTCGTCGGCATCCCCGCCCCGAAGGGCGAGGGTCTGCCCCGCGGCGAGCAGGCAGGTCGTCAGGGCCAGGGTCGAAGGGGACGTCATGGTTTCTCCCGGGAATGCGAAAGGAGGTGGGGGTGGAGGTTCAGAAGGAGGCCCGGAGGTGGAACTGCCACACCCGGGGCTGCTGGAAGTTGCCCGCCGTGAAGGCGCTGCCGACGTTGTTCACCCAGGTCATGGGCTGGCGGTTGGTGACATTGAAGACATCGGCGCCGAGCCGCAGGGCCACGGCCTCCAGGCGGGTGAGCCAGGCGAGCCCCAGATCGAGGCTGGCGGCATGGGGCAGTTCCTGGCTTCCGCGCACGGCGCCGGGGGCCAGCACGTTGTCGCCGGAGGCCTTCACCAGGGGGCTGTAGCGCAGGCCGGACCGCCACTGGAACGCGAAGGACGCCTCGAATCCCCGGGGCAGGAGGGCGCTTCCGAAGGCCTTCCAGGCGTGCTTGACCTCCTCGTTGAGGCTCCCGTCGTACTGCGGCTGGCGGTAGTCCTCGCGCAGGCTGGGGATGGAGGCGAACCCGGTGTTCCGGGCCGTGGCCGTGTTCACGTTCCCCACCTCGGAATTGCCCCGGAGGCTCCCATGGCTGTAGCTCACCTGCAGCCGGTGCCCCCCCTCGAAGCGCCGGTGGGCCACCAGGTCGAGGCCCGTGAAGTCCCGCTTCAGGCCGGGCAGGTTCGCGATCGCCTTGCGGGTGGACGAGCTGTCGGCGAGGGCCTGCAGCTCCGGCAGGTAGCCGTAGGCCGAGCTGTAGGTGTCGATGAGATCCCGCACCACCTTGACCGTGGCAACCGCC
>JAJYBX010000249.1 GCA_021778785.1 Acidobacteriota bacterium | reverse complement strand
AAGCGCATGGAGAACCTCCTGCAGCTCACCCTGCCCGGCCAGATGGGGAGCCGGTTCCGGGTGCTGGAGGGGTGGAAGGGCTGAGGCCTACCGGCCGCCCTCCGACCACACCCCCACGCCCAGGCTGCTGGGGTGGGCGGCATCGTGGAAGACGGTGTGGGTGGCCTTGCGGTAGTCGGCGGGCGTCGCGGTGTTGATGTCCATGAACTGCTGGGGATTGCGGTCCATGAGGGGGAACCAGCTGCTCTGGATCTGGATCATCACGCGGTGGCCCTTGCGGAAGGTGTGGAAGACGTCGTTCTGGGTCCAGGCCACGCGGGTGGGCTGCCCCGGTACGAAGGGTTCGGGCTGGCTGTAGCTGTTCCGGAACTTGCCACGCATGACCTCGCCGCGCACCAGCTGCTGGTAGCCGCCCAGCACATTGGGGGCGGGGGTCCAGGGGTCCGGGCCGGGCTGGTAGTTCGGATCCCTGAAGTCGTCGGGATAGACGTCGATGAGCTTCACCACCCAGTCCGCGTCCGTGCCCGTGGTGGCCACGAAGAGCTCGGGGCGCAGGGGCCCGGCGAAGGTGAGATCCTCCGCCAGGGGTTCCGTCTGGTACACCAGCACGTCCGGTCGGCGGCCCGCGAAGCGCTGGTCGGCACACATGTACTCCCTCGGCATGCCGATGGCGATCTGCTCGACGAAGGGCACGGGCTTGGCGGGATCCGACACGAAGGCGTCCGCGCCGCCGTCCGTCGCGGGGGGCGTGAAGGCGAGGCGTCCGCCGGGTTCGAGGTAGAGCTTCGCGGGCTTCGTGTCCTTCGGGGGCCAGGCGTCGAAGCGGTGCCAGCGGTTGGCGCCCGTCTCGAAGACGGTGGCTTTGGCGAGCCCGGGATCCGGCGCGCCCTTGAGGTAGTGCATGAAGAAGGGGAAGAGCACCTCGTTCTGGAAGGTGTCCGAGGTGGGGGCGCCGAAGGCGACGGCGCCCAGGTGGTCGCCCTTGGTGCGCTCCCAGGCCCCGTGGGACCAGGGGCCCATGACCAGGCGGTTCTCCGTGGCGGGGCTCTGGCGGTCCACGGTGCGGAACACCTGCAGGGCGCCGTAGAGGTTCTCGGCGTCGAACCAGCCGCCCACGGTGAGCACGGCGGGCTTCACGTCCTTGAGGTGGGGCCGCAGGTTGCGGGCCTGCCAGAAGGCGTCGTAGGTGGGGTGGTCCAGCATCTCGTTCCAGAAGGCCACGTCCTTCGTGTAGGCCCGGGTGCCCGCCGTGGAGCCCAGGCGGAGGAACCATGCGTAGCCGTCCGAGGTGCCGTGGTGGAAGGGCTCGCCCCAGTCCGTGGTGGGCTTGGGGTGGGGCCGGCCGAAGTTCACGAGGAAATTGAAGGCGTGGGGCAGCCACAGGGCGCCGTTGCGGTGGAAGTCGTCGCCCGTGAACCAGTCCACGATGGGCGCCTCGGGGGAGGACGCCACCAGGGCCGGATGGCCACAGAGCATGCCCGCGGCAGTGTAGAAGCCGGGGTAGCTGATGCCCCACTGGCCCACCTTGCCGTTGTTCCCTGCCACGTGCTTCAGCAGCCAGTCGAGGGTGTCGTAGGTGTCCGTGCCCTCGTCGATGTCGGCGGCCGTGGGATGGGCGTCCAGGGCCGGCCGCATGTTCACGAAGGTGCCCTCGGACATCATCCGGCCCCGCACATCCTGGTAGACGAAGATGAAGCCCTCCTCCATGAAGCGGTCGGAGGGGCCCAGGTGGGGCTTGTAGGCGTCGGGACCGTAGGGCGCCACGCTGTAGGGCGTGCGCTGGAGGAGGATGGGGTAGGTCCGCGAGGTGTCCTTCGGCGTGTAGATGGCCGTGAAGAGCTGCACCCCGTCCCGCATGGGGATGAGCACCTCGCGCTTGGTGTAGGCCGCCTGGGCGGCCGCGGCGTCAGGCAGATGGGGGGGCGGCGTCGCCCCGGCCCGGAGGCCCGCGCCCAGCAGCAGGATGGGCAGGAGCAGGATGCGCAGGGCGCGAACCGGGCTCATGGGACCTCCGGAGGATGATCCCTCACGATACGGGGTATCTCGCGGACTGTCAGCCCTACAGCTTGAACTGGCCCACGGCGTGGTGCTGGTCCTCGGCGGCGCGGGCCAGGTCGGCGGCGGTGCGGGCGATCTCGGCCACGGCCCGGGCCAGTTCGCCCGTGGCGGTGGCGTTGTGGACCACCCGGCCCGTGGTGTCCTCCACCTGCTGGGCCACCTCGGCGCTGGTGCGGGCCTGCTCGCCGGCGGCGGCCCCCACCTCCAGGATCATGGCGGCCAGGCTCTGGATGTTCGTGTCGATGGTGCCGAGGGCATCCACGGTGGCGGCCACCGTGCGGGCGCCTTCGTCCACGGAGGCGTTGCTCCGCTCGATGAGTTCGCCGATCTCCCGGGCGGCGCCGCCGCTGCGCTCGGCCAGCTTCCGCACCTCCTCGGCGACCACGGCGAAGCCCTTGCCCATGGCGCCGGCCTTGGCGGCCTCGATGGCGGCGTTGAGGGAGAGCAGGTTGGTCTGGCGCGCGATGTCCTGGATGAGGCGCACGGCGGAGACCATCCGGCTGGCGGCGGCGCGGATGTCCTCCATGGCCTCGGCGCTCTTTCCGCCGGCGGCGGCCCCCTGCTGGACGGCTTCCACGGCGGCCCGGGACTCCTGCTCAGAGCGCCGGATGCTGCCGGAGACCTGTTCGATGGAGGCCGACAGTTCGGTCACGGCCGTGGCGATGCGCTCGAAGGCGGCCCGCTGGGCCTCGGAGTTGTCCGCGATGACGGTGCTGGTGGCCGAGATCTGCTCCGCCGAGGCGGAGAGCTGGGTGGAGCCGCTGGCCACCTGGGTGGAGGTGCCCGCCAGCCCCTGGAAGACGTGGCGCAGCCGGCCATTGTAGGTGTTGAAGGCCGAGGCGGCCGTGCCGATCTCGTCCCGGCTGCCCACGGCCAGTTGGAGGGTGAGGTCGCTCTGGGCCAGCCCCTGGGCCAGGGCCTGCAGGGGCCGGGTGATGCTGCGGCCCACCCGGTAGACCGCATAGAAGGTGATCATCCACAGCAGGAAGGAGGCGGCGAACCCGAAGGTGAAGACGCGCCAGGCGGCGGCCTGCTGCAGGGGATCGAGCGTCTGGATGCGGTGGTAGCTGGACCAGGTGAAGCGGGCGTTGAAGAAGGAGAACCCGAGGAACGGCAGGAGGAGCAGGGCGATCAATTTGCCTCGGATGGTGAGGCGATCGAGCAGGGACGACATGGCCGGGTTCCTTCGGGGGAGGGGCAGAGCGCCCTCGAGGTCCTCTATCGGCCGCCGGGGCTGTGATCTGAGTTTCAACTGAACAGTTTCAAGGTGTCGTCCAGGGCCCGGATCACGCCCAGCACCTTGAAGGGTTCGACCACCAGGTGGTCCACGGCCCCCGCCGAGATGGCCCGGTTCCGCTTGAGGTCGGCTTCCTCCTCCGTGCCCGCGACCAGGACGGGCAGGGGGCACTGCTCCTCCTGGATGAGCTTCCGGCAGGCCTCCAGGGGGGAGCCGCTGCGCACGCGATGGTGGATCAGGATCAGGCGGACGCGGCCCCAGTCCGACTCGCCCCTGGCGCCCAGCTCCGCCAGCAGGGGCCGGACGGCCCCCCGGGCCAGGTCCAGGGCGGCCACGCCGAATTTCCGTCCCACGGCCTCGGTGAGCCGGGCGGGGAAGGCCTCCCCCTCGGCCAGCACGAGGATCAGGGGATCCCGGTCGGAGTGGAGGCGGATCCGGGGCCCCGAGAGCCCGGTCTCCCGGGTCTGGGGCCGGGCCTCCGCCCCCCCCGGCTCGAAGCCCTTGAGGTCCTGCTGGGCCTGGGCCCGGCGGGCCTCCTGCAGCCACTGCCGGTAGCGGCCCAGGAGCTGGGGATCCAGGGTGTCGGCGAAGAGCATCCCCCAGAACCGGTCGCCGAAGTAGGCCACGCGCACGGGCATCACCAGGCTGACGTTCCCCGCGATGCGGAATTCCACGGTGGAGGTGGCGTTCAGGCGCAGGACCTGGGGCAGGCTCGCCACGTTCTCGGGGGGCGACAGCTCCAGGCCGTCCATGCCGAAGGCCAGGGCGGCGCCGTCCTTCACGTTGCTCTGCTGGTCGGCGAAGGAGCAGGCCGC
>JAJYBX010000248.1 GCA_021778785.1 Acidobacteriota bacterium | reverse complement strand
TGGCCGCGGCGGGTCGGGGCGACCTGCCCGCCGCCCAGGCGCAGCTCTCCGACCTCCGCGACCACCACGGCGCCGTGGCGGCGGAACTGGGCCTCGTCAACGACGTGCGCCCGGCCTGGGGCCCCCTCCTGGCCCGGCTGGACCAGGTCGTAACCGGCATGGCCCTCCTGGGCGAGGCCACGGCCCGGGGCCGCGATGCCGCCCTGGCGGCGGGGGAGACCCTCTCCGCCCACCTCGCCGCCGCCTGCTTCGGCGCGGCCTTCCGCGATGTGCGGGAGGTGATGCGGACGGACGCCCGCTTCGGCAAGGCGCGTCCCCAGCTCCCCGCCCTGCGCGCCGCCGCTGCGCCCTGGCGCGAGGCCCTGGCCGACGGCGCCCTGTGGGTGACCCAGGGCTTCCTGGGCGCCGCGCCGGACGGCGCCACCACCACCCTGGGCCGGGGCGGCTCGGACACCAGCGCCACCCTGCTGGGGGAGGCCCTGGGCGCGGCGGAAGTCCAGATCTGGACCGACGTGGATGGCGTCCTCACCGCCGATCCCAGCCTCGTGTGCGAGGCGCGGCCCATCCCCCGCATGAGCCTGGGCGAGGCCGAGGCCCTCAGCGCCTTCGGCGCCAAGGTGCTCCACGCCGATTCCCTGGCCCCCGGCGGGCGCGCGGGCTTCCGCCTGGTGGTGGCCAACACCCTGCGCCCCGGCGCCTCCCGCACGGAGATCCTGCCCGCGCCGCCCGCCCGCGAGCCCGGCGAGGTCACCTCCGTGGCCTACAAGGAGGGCCTCAGCCTCCTCCGCTTCCCGGCCGCGGCAGGCCTGGAGCCGCCCCTGGAAGCCGCCCGGCGCCTGGAGGAGGCCGGGGCCCTGCGCTTCGGCCTCGTCTCCAGCCCCGCCGGCACCCTGCTGGCCGTGCGCCCGGACACCCCCGCCGCCGCGGAAGTCCTCGCCGACCTGGAGGCCGCGGGCGTCGAGCGGGAATCCGGCTGGGCCGTGGTGGCCCTCGTGGGCGAGGGCCTGCGGGCCGATCCGGTGGCCGCCCTGCGCCACCTGGCCGCCCTGGGCCACGAGCCCGTGGGGGGCCTCCTCACGGGCAGCAGCACGGTATCTGTCGCCTTCCTCGTTCCCGAATCCCGGCTGGGGGATCTCATCCCCCGCCTCCACGACCGCTGCGTGCTGCGCAGCCAGGAGCCTTCGCCATGCCGCTGAACCTCACGTCCAACCGCATCCTCGTCACCGGCGGCAGCCGGGGCATCGGCGCCGCCAGCGTGCGGCTGCTGGCCGGCCTCGGCGCCCGGGTGGCCTTCACCTACCTGCACCAGGAGCAGGCGGCCCTGGACCTCCAGGCCGAACTCCAGGCCCAGGGCCGCGCCGTACTCGCCATCCGCGCCGACCAGCGCCGCCGGGCCGACGCCCAGGTGGCCGTGGCCGCGGTGGAGGCGGCCTGGGGCGGCCTCGACGCCTTCGTGGGCAACGCCGGCATCTGGGCCGCCACGCCGGTCGACCTGGAGGATGAGGGCGTGCTCCAGGACATCCTGGAGACCAACGTTACCGGCCTCTTCCGCTGGAACGCCGAGGTGATTCCGGCCCTGCGCCGGGCCGGGGGCGGCGCCATCGTCCTGTTGAGCAGCACCGCCGGCCAGCGCGGCGAGGCCCGCCACGGCGCCTATGCCGCCAGCAAGGGGGCCGTCATCTCGCTGGTGAAGTCGCTGGCGCCGGAGCTGGGTCCGGACCGCATCCGCGTGAACGCCGTGGCCCCGGGCTGGGTGGACACGGACATGAGCGCCGCCGCCCTGCGCGCCGACACCGAGCAGCGGCGCCGCATCGAGGCCGCCTTTCCCCTGGGCCGCATCCCGGAGGCCGAGGACCTGGCGGGCCCCGTGGCCTTCCTGCTGAGCCCCTGGGCCGCGGCCATCACCGGCGAGGTGCTGAACGTGAACGGAGGGACGGTGCTGTGCGGTTAGCTGGCTAGCGCTGCCGCAGCAGCCAGGCGTTGAGCCGGCTCCGGAAGCCCTCGGGATCCTCCAGGTCGGCGGCGCGCAGACGGGCGGGGTGCCCGGGATCGCCCACCACCAGGGGGAGCGAGTCCAGGGCATTGGGCAGCCGCTGTCCATCGGGCAGGGACCAGAGGGCGCCGCGGCACTCCTCGGCCGGGGGTTCCCCGGCCTTGCGGCGCTCACCACGGCCATCCCATGTCATGGTCTTCTCCTGCAGAATTAAAAAGATAGGCACCCACCGCCGTGGTGCCAGCGTCTCGATCCCACAAGGAGGCCCCATGGCCCGCAGCATCCTCATCACCGGCGCCTCCCGGGGCCTGGGCCGCGCCTGCGCCCTCCACCTCGCCGCCTCCGAGGGCGCGCACCTGCTGCTCCTGGGTCGGAACGAACCGGCACTGGGTGAAACCGCCGAGGCCGTCCGCCGGGCCGGGGGCACGGCGGAGACCTTCGCGGCGGATGTGACCGACCGCACCCGCCTGGCGGAGATCGCCCGCGCCCTGGGGCCCCTTCACGGCCTGGTGGCCGCGGCCGGCATCTCCGGCATGACCCCCGTGGACCAGGATGTCAACAGCGCGGGCGACCCCACGGATGCCTTCTTCGACGAGATCGTGGCCGCCGATCTCACGGGCCCCTGGAACACCGTGCGGGCCTTCCTCCCCCGCATGGGCCCCGGCGGACGCATCGTGCTGGTGTCCAGCGTGCTGGGCCGCTTCGGCGTGCCGGGCTACGGGGCCTACTGCGCCGCCAAGCACGGCGTCCACGGCCTGGCCAAGGCCCTCGCGCTGGAACTGATCGGCAAGGGCATCGTGGTGAATGCCGTGGCGCCGGGCTGGATCGACACCGACATGGCCCAGACGGGCATCCGGCAGATCGCCGCCGTCACCGGCCAGAGCGAGGCCGAGTTCCGCGCCCAGGCCGAGGACGCCGTCCCCGTGAAGCGGTTCTTCCAGGCCGATGAGATCGCCCACGGCATCGCGTGGCTGCTGGACCCCGCCAACACCATGCAGGTGGGCCAGTGCCTCAACCTGGACGGCGGCGTGGTGCAGGTATAGGTGTAGGAGCGTTCCTCAACCGAGGAACTGCTTCAGCAGATCCATGGCGCCGCCGCCCTCCGGCAGGCTGCCCTGGGGGCTCAGCTTGTCCACCACCTGGGGCAGCAGGCCCGCCAGGCCCGACGCGGCCTCCCCGTGGGACATGCCCAGCTGCCCCGCCAGCTGCTGGAGCTGGTCCGAACCCAGGGCCGCCTGGACATGCTCGGCGCTGATGGGCTGGTTCGCCCCCGTGCCGATCCAGGAGGCCACCTGATCGCCCAGCCCCTTCTCCTGGAACTGTCCCAGGAGGCCCTGCAGCCCCCCCGGGTGGTTCTGGATGAGGCCCATGACCGCACCCATGAGGGGATTGCCCTGCGCCTGTCCGCCCTGTCCCAGCAGGCCACCCACCAGATCCATCACGCCCATGACACCCTCCTTGGGGAAGTGGAGCCCCAGCATCCTTCCTGGCCCGGGTCGGGGCAAGGCCCCTCCTGTGGATCTCCGGGGACGTTGAGCCCTCGTTGCCCCTCCCCCGAATCGGGCGTAAGGTGAGCCCCGCCATCCCCTCGACAGGAGCCGTCATGCTGCACCTGCTCTGGACCTGCCTCATCGGCCTCGCGGCCGGCCTTGTCGCCAAGTTGCTCATGCCCGGCAAGGATCCCGGCGGCTGGATCATCACCATGGTCCTCGGCATCGCGGGCTCCTTCGTGGGCACCTGGATCGGCCGCGCCCTCGGCCACTACCAGGAAGGCCAGGGCGCGGGCTTCCTCATGTCCGTGGTGGGCGCGGTGATCCTGCTGGCCGCCTACCACTTCCTGAAGCGGGCCCGCGCCTGATGGGCCCCGTCCAGACCCTGGCGGCCATCCTCGGCCTCTCCACCGTCTCCGGGATCAACCTCTACCTCACCGTGCTCCTGGTGGGCGCGGGCCAGCGCCTCGGCTGGATCCACGGCCTGCCGGCGGACTTGGCCATCCTCGGGCATCCCCTGGTGCTGGCCGTGGCGGGTCTCCTCTTCCTGCTGGAGTTCGCCGCCGACAAGATCCCCTTCGTCACGCCCATCTGGGATGGGATCCACACCTTCATCCGCCCCGTGGGAGGCGCCCTGCTGGCCC
>JAJYBX010000247.1 GCA_021778785.1 Acidobacteriota bacterium | reverse complement strand
TTAGGGGAGACCAGACTACCTCAAGGGTGAAGGAGAAAACCGTCACAACCCCGAGAGAAGCCCCCTCAGTGGACGCGGCCAACCTGCGGCCAGAGAAAAGGGCCCGCCGAAGCGGGCCCTTTCCCTGAAGGCTGGAACCAGCCTTTAATACATGTCTTCCATGCCACCCATGCCGGGGCCGGCGGGGGCGGGAGCCTTGGGCTCGGGCAGCTCGGTGATGATCGCCTCGGTGGTGAGCATCATGGCGGCCACGGAGGCGGCGTTCCGCAGGGCGGACTTGGTCACCTTGGCGGGATCGACCACGCCGAACTTCACCATGTCGCCGTACTCGTTGGTGGCGGCGTTGTAGCCGTGGTTGCCCTTGCTCTCGCGGACGGTGTTCACCACCACGGAGCCCTCGACGCCGGCGTTGTTGGCGATCTGACGGAGGGGCTCCTCCAGGGACTTGCGGACGATCTCGACGCCCGTGGCCTGGTCGCCGGTGACCTTCAGCTCGGCGAGCTTGGGCAGGCTGCGGAGCAGCGCGACGCCGCCGCCGGCCACGATGCCATCTTCCACGGCGGCCTTGGTGGCGTGCATGGCGTCTTCCACGCGGGCCTTCTTCTCCTTCATCTCGGTCTCGGAGGCCGCGCCCACCTTGATGACGGCGACGCCGCCCACGAGCTTGGCCAGGCGCTCCTGCAGCTTCTCCTTGTCGTAGTCGCTGGTGGAGACCTCGACCTGGGCGCGGATCTGCTTCACGCGGCCCTGGATGGCCTCGGTGCTGCCGGCGCCCTCGACGATGGTGGTGTTCTCCTTGTCGATGACGATCTTCTTGGCGCTGCCGAGATCAGCCAGCGTGAGGTTCTCGAGCTTCAGGCCCAGGTCCTCGCTGATGGCCTTGCCGCCGGTCAGGATGGCGATGTCCTCGAGCATGGCCTTGCGGCGGTCGCCGAAGCCGGGGGCCTTCACGGCGGCCACGTTCAGGGTGCCGCGGATCTTGTTCACCACGAGGGTGGCCAGCGCCTCGCCGTCCACGTCCTCGGCGATGATCAGCAGGGGGCGGCGGCTGTTGACGACCTGCTCCAGCAGGGGCAGGAGGTCGCGCATGTTGGAGACCTTCTTCTCATAGGCGAGGATGAAGGGGTTCTCCAGCTCGACCTTCATCTGGTCGGGGTTGGTCACGAAATAGGGGCTGAGGTAGCCACGGTCGAACTGCATGCCCTCGACCACGGTCAGCTCGGTGTCGCGGCCCTTGGCCTCCTCGACGGTGATGACGCCGTCCTTGCCGACCTTGCCCATGGCCTCGGCGATGATCTTGCCGATCTCCTCGTCGCCGTTGGCGGAGATGGTGCCGACCTGCGCGATGGCATTCCCCTCGACGGGCTTCTTGATCTCGTCGATGGCCTTCACGACGGTATCCACCGCCAGGTCAATGCCCTTCTTGATCTCCATGGTGTTGGCGCCGCTCACGACGGCCTTGATGCCCTCGCGGTAGATGGCGCGGGCCAGGACGGTGGCGGTGGTGGTGCCGTCACCGGCGATGTCGGAGGTCTTGGAGGCGACCTCGCGCACCAGCTGGGCGCCCATGTTCTCGTGCTTGTCCTTCAGCTCCACTTCCTTGGCGACGGTGACGCCGTCCTTGGTCATGAGCGGGGAGCCGAACTTCTTCTCGATGAGGACGTTGCGGCCCTTGGGGCCGAGGGTGACCTGCACCGCGTCGGCGAGCTTGTTCACGCCGCGCAGGATGGCCTGGCGGGCGTCTTCGGCGTAGATGATGGACTTGGCCATGTGTGTCTCCTGAATTCAGAAAAGGAAAGAGCGAACCACCAAGACACCAAGGCGCCAAGGAAGATCACCTAGAAGCTTTTCTTGGTGTCTTGGTGCCTTGGTGGTGGATCTTTTAGTCCACGATCGCCAGGATCTCGTCCTCGCGCACGATGACGTGATCCACGTTGTCGATCCGAACTTCCGTGCCGCTGTACTTGCCGATCAGCACCTTCTGGCCGGCCTTCACGGACATGGGGTTGCGGGTCCCGTTCTCGTTGATCTTGCCTTCGCCGACGGCCACCACCTCGGCCTCCATGGGCTTCTCCTTGGCGGTGTCGGGGATGATGATGCCGCCCTTGACGACTTCGGCGGGGTCCACGCGCTTGAGCACAACGCGATCGGACAGGGGCTTGATGGCCATGAGACCTCCTTGGATGAAAGAAAGAACAGATGGGGTGCTGTTAGCACTCGACCACAGCGAGTGCCAAGTTTCCCAGCCCCCCAGGGCGCCGTCAAGGTGAAAATGAGCGCGGGAGGCAAAATCTTAGTTAATACTTTGCATATTTTCTTCTAATGAATTGAAGATCCGAGACCCCCCCTCGCGCCTTCCCCGGGGTGTACGCTGGAATCCATGGAACTCCTGCCGATCCTGCGCGACTTGCAAGCCACCCTGGACTACCTCCGGACGGTCGAACGGGACCTCTCCGCCCTCCCCCCGGACCTGGCGGCCCTGGACGCCCGGCTGAAGGCCATCGGGAAGCAGGTCGCAGACAAGACCAAGGCCCTGGAAACCGCCCGGACCCAGATCCAGACGAAAACCAAGGATCTCGCCTCCGCCCAGAAGGACGAGGAACGGGCACGGACCGCCCTGAAAGCCACCAACCAGAAGGTCCAGTACACCGCCGCCATCCGCGACCTGGACGAGAAGGAACGACAGAAGGCGATGATCGCCAGGCCGCTCAAGGCCCTGGAGTCCCAGGTCGCGGGTCTCGAGGCGACCCTGGGGGAACTGGAGGCCGAGCGGACCACCCTCCAGGCGCAGTTCGATGAACTGCACGCGGTGTTCCTCGAGGAGCATGGCAATCAGGTGGCGGCACGCACCCAGCTGCAGGCCAAGCAGACCGAGCTGGAAGCCCAGCTGCCACCCCCGGAGAAGGTCCGGTTCCATCGGCTCGCCACCGCCCGGCAGGGCCGCGCCGTCGTCCCCGTGGAGAACGGCGCCTGCACCGGTTGCCGCGTGAAGCTGCGCGGCCCGTTCCTGTTCGCCCTGAAGGAGGCCAAGGAGCCGGTCGCCTGCGAGTCCTGCCAACGCATCCTCTTCCTGCCGTGACCCTGGCCGAGCGCATCGAGGGCCTGCGGGCCCGCGTCCACCGCGCCTGCTCGGAAGCCGGGCGCGATCCGCGAACGGTGGAGCTGCTCCCCGTCTCCAAGAAGCAACCGCTGGCGCTGATCCGCGAAGCCGCCGATCTCGGCTTCACCCGCTTCGGCGAAAACTACGTGCAGGAGGGCGCCGCCAAGGCCGATGCTGCGCCGGATCTGGCGTTCGTCTTGCTCGGCCCCCTGCAGCGGAACAAGGCCAAGGCCGCCCTCCAGTCCTTCCGGGAGATCCAGAGCCTCGACCGGCCCGAGCTCGCGGAGCGCCTCCGGCGGCTGGCGGAGGAGCTCGACGTGACCTGCCCCGTCTGGATCCAGGTGGACCTCTGGGACGAGGCCACCAAGCTGGGCGGCTGCGCCGGGGCCGACCTGCCCGGACTCGTCGAGGCCCTGGGCGACGATCCCCGCCTGCCCCTCCAGGGCCTCATGGCCATCCCGCCGCCGGAGGATGCCGCGGCCTTCCCGCAGCTCGCCGCGCTCCGTGACCGCCTGCAGCAGGACCTCGGCCGCCCCCTGCGCCTCAGCATGGGCATGAGCGGCGACCTGGAAGCCGCCATCGCCGCCGGTTCGGACCAGATCCGCATCGGCACGGCGTTCTTCGGCGAGCGTCCGCTGATCCGTGGCCCTGTCCCCCGGTAGGGCCTCGCGGTTCCCGGCCCTTCGTGGTTCGATGGCGGTTTCCCCCGGAGTCCCGATGACCACCCTCCAGACCGCCACGGCCACGCTGCCCGTCTCCGCAGAGGCGCTGTACGCCTTCCTTTCCGACCTGTCGAAGCACCGCGCCTTCCTGGAACCCGCCGCCCTGAACTTCCAGGGCGAGGCCGACCGGCACAGCTACGTCATCGAGGTCATGGGCATGAAGATGCCCCAGGAGCTGGTGGTGAAGGAGCGCGTCCCCGGCCAGCGCGTGAGCCTCGTGCCCGGCGGGAAGAAGATGTTCGACCACGAGCTGCGCTTCGAGATCGCCGCCGCGGGAAGCGGCAGCACCCTCTGCCTCGTGGACGA
>JAJYBX010000246.1 GCA_021778785.1 Acidobacteriota bacterium | reverse complement strand
GCTGCAGGCCGATCCCATCGATGCCGATGGCATCAAGCAGAGGCTTCCCGACATCGTCATGCTGCAGCCCCTGGGCTACCGCAAGATCTTCCTGAAGATCGACGAGGACGTGAAGTTCCAGAATGCGGTCGATGTCCTGGATGCCATCCGCGTGGCCTCCGACACGGCGAAGAAGAAGTCCCTGGAGCAGGCTGACAAGTTCCAGGGCCAGGACGGTGGCGACGTGAAGGTGGCCGTCTCCATCCTGAAGCGTCCCGCTGCGGCCACGGCGGCCCCGACCAACGGTTGAACCTGAGCCGCATCATGGAAGGCCCCGCTCCGGCGGGGCCTTTCCTTTTCAGGCGGCCCTGCGCCGGTACCCCAGGATCGTCCCGTAGGCGACCCCCGACACCGTGAGGCCCACGCCCGCCAACCCCATGGCCGTGGCCTGTTCGCCCAGCAGAGGCACCGCCAGCAGATACTGGACCACGGGCATGAGTTGGAGCCAGATGGCCGCCTCGCCCACCGAGAGGGCCCCGTAGGCCTCCGCCATGAGGAGCTGGCCCCCGAAGGCCAGGAGGCTCATCAGGAAGGCCACCAACCAGGGCGCCAGCCCCAGGGGCCAGGGATCCAGGGCGAAGGGCAGGACCACCGGCAGCCCGGCCAGGCAGAAGAAGAAGAAGATCGTCGGGGCGTTGTCCGTGGGGCGGGCCGCCCGGATGGCGTTGGCGCTCACCGCCGCGAACACGGCTGCGGCCAGGGCGGCCGCCTCTCCCGCTCCCAGGCGAAGGGCCAGCGCGGCCCCGCCCTGTCCCAGCACCAGCACCACCCCCGCGGACGCCGCCAGGACCGCCACCAGGAGGTGGATCGTGGGCCGTTCCCTGAACAGGAAGAGGGACAGGACCGTGGCGAAGACCGGGAACAGGTTGTAGAGGATGCCGGCCTCGCCGGCGGGGATGTGGGCCAGGGCGTAGAAGTACAGCACGACCACGAGCCCGCCGGAGAAGCCCCGCAGCACCAGCAGGCGGTAGTTCCCGGGCCGGTAGAGGCCGGGCCAGATCCGGAAGGCCGCCAGGCTGAGGAGGATCCCCACGACGAAGCGGATCACCGAGAGGTGCCCCGCGCTGAACCCCATGCCGGGCAGGCTCAGTTTCCGGGCCAGGATGGCCATCAGGCCGAAGCACAGGGCCGCCGCCGCCAGCTCCAGCCGCGCCAGGACCCGGCTGCGGGAGAGAGCGGCGGTGGCGGTGGGCATCCGGGGGGTCCTTGGGGTCGTTACCTCATCATCCGATGCAGGTAGCGAAAGGGGAACCGCAGATCGCCCCGGTCAGGGGTTGTAGGCTCCCTGGGGCAGATTCAGTCCCTCTGGGTGGAAGGTCCGGTGCAGGGCCCCGCCGCGGAAGGCGCCCCGGTCCGCCGCCTCCAGATGGTCCAGCAGGTGGGCCAGGTTCGCCCCGCTGGGCACGGCAGCCACGCCCAGGTCCGCCGCCAGTTGGGGCAGCGTCAGGTCATCCAGGAAGGTGCCCTCCTCCCGCACCACCTGGCCGCGGAGGGTGTACTGGTCCGTGGGGCCGGTGTGGGTGCGGAGGCTGGCGGACGGCACCACCACCGCGTCCACCCAGTCCGGGCGGCCGCCCCGGGCCTCGCGGTCGGCATGGGCCGCGTATTTCAGATCCTCCCCGCAGAGCAGCCCCGCCACGGTGACGCTCTCGCCGAAGCTGAAGTTGCGCGCAGGGGCCACGCGGAGCTGGCTTCCCACGGTGCGGTTCAGGTCGGCCACCACCCGGGAGAGGGTGGGCGCGAAGCTGGCGCCCGTCAGCAGCAGGGCCCGCCGGCCGGCGAAGCCCTTGGCCCGGGGGCTCTTGATGAACCGGCGGCTGTGCTCCAGGAAGCGGCGCACCAGGCCCACGCCGTTCTCCAGCTGGGCCCAGGAGCGGGAGTAGAAGGCGCGGCCCGGCACCTCGATGCCGGCGCGCGTGAACCACTCGTCCGCCAGCAGGAGCCAGGGCTCGCCGTCGTTGGCCTTCGCGTACGTCCGCACCTCCGGCGTCCAGCGGGCCACCCAGTCCCGCGCGAAGGCGGGATCCACATCCTGCACGGTGGGCAGGCCGTCGCGGTGCGCCGTGAGGCCCACGGGCACGCAGGAGAGGCTCAGGACGCTGCCCCGCCCCTCCCGGCGGCGGGCCCACAGGTCGTCCAGCGTGCGCTGCCAGATGTCGCCGTCGTTGAGGCCGGGCGCCACCACGGCCTGGGTGTGCACGTCGATGCCCCCGGCCAGCAGGCGGTCGATCTTGCGGAGGACGTCGCCCTCCCGGGGATTGCCCACCACCCGCACGCGGGCCTCGGGATCCGTGGCGTGCACGGAGACGTGGATGGGGCTCAGGCGCTCGCGCACGATGCGGTCCAGCTCGGCGTCATCGCTGCTGGAGAGCGTCGTGAAGTGGCCGTAGAGGAAGGAGAGCCGGATGTCCTCGTCCTTCAGGTAGAGGGATTTCCGGAAGCCCTTGGGCATCTGGTGGACGAAGCAGAACACGCAGTTCTGCTTGCAGACCTTCACCTCGTCCTGGGCCAGGTCCACGCCGAGGCCCTCGCCCCCGTTCTCCACCGTGACCTCGAAGGCGCTGCCATCCGGCCGGCCCACGAGCAGGTCCGTCTCGTCCCGCTGGGTCACCAGGAACTGGTAGTTCAGCTGGTCCAGCACCCCCTCGCCGTTGATGGCGAGCAGCGTGTCCCCCGGGCGGATCCCGGCCTCCTCGGCCAGGCTGCCGGGTTCCACGGTGATGATCTGTACGCCCTTCTGTGCCAATGCACCGCTCCATGCTCCGGAATTCCTGCGGAATTCCGGAGGTAGTATTGTCTCATCGCAAAGGAAGAATGGCTTTTCCTATCTCCGGCCCGCCAGGGCCGGAGCCCTCAGGCCCTCCGCAGGCTCACCGCCACGCCACCAGCCCCCAGCACCAGCATGATCACGGCCTGGACCAGGGTCTTGGAGGAGATCTCCGCCCCGCCGAACAGGGCCGACCGCAGGAACAGGAGCCCCGCGAGGAGCAGGAGCCCGTAGACGGCCAGCATCACCTTCCGGGCCCTGGCATTGGTCACCGGCGTGTCCTCGGCGAACAGGCGGTCGTAGATGACCAGGCCCACGGCCGCGAGCACGTTCAAGGCGACGAACAGGAGCCAGAAGGTCCGGGCGGCGGCGGGACCGCCCGGCTGTCCCACGAGAGGTTTCAGCATGGAGGCGTAGAGCATTCCGCCCAGGCTCGAACCGATCAGGCTTCCGATGACACCGTAGAGGAAGGCATACCCCATGTAGACGGCCTTCTTGTCGGCGGGCGCGACGAGGCCCACGTAGCTGTAGTACTTCGGATGGGCCGTCATCTCCCCGATGGAGAAGACCGAGATGCCCAGGATGAAGATCCACACGTTGGTGGACGCCGCCAGGCATAGGAATCCCACGGTGCCGATGACGATGCCCGACACCATGGTGGGCAGGGGCCGGATGTTCTTCACAGCCCGGCTCACGAGCACCTGGAGGAGGATGATCGTGCCCCCGTTGACCACGGTGACGTGCTCTGCGTCGAACTTCAGGGGCACGCCGAAGGAGGCGAAGAAGCGGTTCACGGGCGTGGCGTCCACGAAGTCCCGGAGGTACCAGAGCACCGACCCGAAATTCTGGAAGTAGAGGATCCAGAATCCGGAATAGACCACGATCATCAGCATGAAACGCGCGTCCCCGAGCACCATGGCGGCGCCCTTGGCCACTTCGCGGAGGCTCTTCGTGTTCTCGGGCTTCGGGGGATCCTTGAAGAGGAACACGGTGGGGAGCAGCATGGCGGCGCAGTAGAGCGCGGACGCCACGAAGACGTAGCGCCAGGAGAACCCCTTGAGGACGCTCACCACGAGGGGCGCCAGGAAGGCGCCGATGTTGATCATCCAGTAGTAGATCCCGAAGCCGAACCCCGAGTTCTCCTCGGTGGTGGTGCGGGCGAGGGTGCCCGAGATGATCGGCTTGAACAGGCCCGCCCCCGTGGCCATGAAGAGCAGCGCGGCGAAGACGGCGCCGTAGGCGGTCACGCTGCCTGCGACAAAGTACCCCGCCGTGAGGATCGAGAAGGCGAAGAGCAGCATCCGCCGGTAGCCATACCGGTCGGCCAGGGCC
>JAJYBX010000003.1 GCA_021778785.1 Acidobacteriota bacterium | reverse complement strand
CCAACCCCTCCAGGCGGTCCTTCGTGGGGATCACCTGGGCGTAGCAGGCCTGCTCGAAGGCCAGGCCGGAGTCGCGGTCCAGCTCAAGGCCGCGGTTCACCGCCAGCTTCGCCATGCGCAGCGCCATGGGGCCATTGGGAAGGATCTCCCGGGCCAGGGCGAGGGCCCCGTCGAGGGCTTTTCCAGCGGGAACCACCCGGTCCACCAGGCCCAGCCGCCCGGCCTCGGCCGCGTCGATGCGGCGGGCCGTGAAGATGAGTTCCTTGGCCCGGGAGGCCCCGATGAGGCGCGGCAGCCGCTGGGTGCCCCCGGCGCCGGGAATGATGGCCAGGGCGGTCTCCACCAGACCCACCTTCGCCTCGCCTCCCGCCACGCGGAGGTCCGCCGCCAGGGCCAGTTCCAGCCCCCCACCGAAGGCCGCGCCCTCAAGGACTGCGATCACCGGCATGGGCAGATCCTCGAGCTCCGTGAAACCGGTCCGGAGGCCATGGACGAAGGCGGCCACCTCGGGGGGAGCCATCGTGGCCCGCTCCTTCAGGTCCGCCCCGGCGCAGAAGACGCCGGGCACCAGGCTGTGGAGCACCACCACGCGCACGGAGGGATCGAAGCGCAGCCCGGCCAGCGCACCGCGGAACTCATCCATCAGGCGGCGGCCCAGGGCGTTCTTCGCCTCCGGCCGGTCCAGGCCCAGGAGGACGATGCCCTCGTCCTTTCCACTCAGCCGTTCAAGACGGATCTCCATGTCGGGCCGGCCGGATCAGCCGAGCTCGACGATGGGATCCCCTTCATTGAGGAACTGGTCGGGGGTCACGAAGACCTTCCTGACCGTCCCCTCCTCGGGGCTGCCCACGGGGATCTGCATCTTCATGCTCTCGATGATGACCAGGTCCTGGTCCTCGCTGACGGAGTCGCCCTCCCCCACGCACAACTCCAGCACCTTCCCCGCCATCTCGGCTCGAACCACGGCCATCGTCCACTCCCATATGAAAGGCGATGGCCCCAGTCTAGCGGCTATTCGTCCTTGTCCGAATCGCCGATGACCACCAGGTCATCGTCCTCGTAGGCGAAGTCGCCCTCCTCGATGAGGATCTCGCGGACCTTCCCGCCCTCCGGGGCGTTGATGTAGAAGGATGTGCGGGAGGCATCCGTGCCCTCCAGGATCATGAGGGGCTCGTCCTCCTCCACTTCCTGCCCGGGGCGGACGAGGACGTCCACCACGTACCCCGGCCATTCGGCCCGCACGATCATGCATCCTCCCCACGCGAACCCGCGATCTGGCCGGGAGAGTATGCCGGGGAAGGGACCGGCGCAAGTCCCGGAAGCTCTTCTTTCCGTCACATCTGCCCTCTGGGATACTGGAGGGCTTGGAGGATCGCATGGCCGTCGCCTGTGGCATCGTGGGGCTTCCCAACGTCGGGAAGTCCACCCTTTTCAACGCCCTCACCCGCGCTGGCGCGGCCTCGGCCAACTATCCCTTCTGCACCATCGAGCCCAACACCGGCGTGGTGGACGTGCCCGACGCCCGCCTGGACGCCCTGGCGGAGATCGTGAAGCCCCAGCGGGTGCTACCGGCGGCCCAGGAATTCGTGGACATCGCAGGCCTGGTGCGGGGCGCGAGCAAGGGCGAGGGCCTGGGGAACGCCTTCCTGGGCCACATCCGGGAGACCGACGCCATCGTGCAGGTGGTCCGCTGCTTCGAGGACGGCAACGTCACCCACGTGGAAGGTGGCGTGGATCCCGAACGCGACCTGGGGATCATCGAGACCGAACTGGTACTCAAGGACCTGGAGGCCGTGGAGAAGGGGCTGGACCGGCACCGGAAGGCGGCCAAGACCGGCAACAAGGAATCCCAGGCCCTCGTGGCCATCCTGGAGAAGGTCTACGCCCTGCTGGACCAGGGCCGTTGGGCCAGCGCCGCGGGGCTGTCCGCCGAGGACCGCGCCCTCATCAAGTCCTACGGGCTGCTGACCCTCAAGCCCACCCTCTTCGTCGGCAACATCGGCGAGGAGGACATCCGGGATCCCCAGGCGAATCCCCACTACCGGAAGCTCGTGGACCTGGCCGCCGCCCGCCACGCGCCCTGCATCCCCATCTGCTCCAAGCTGGAGGCGGAGATCCAGGATCTGCCCGCCGAGGATCGGCCCCTCTTCCTGGAGGAGTCCGGCCTGGCCGAGCCCGGACTGAACGTCCTCATCCGCACCAGCTTCGACCTGCTGGGCCTCCAGACCTACTTCACCGCCGGGGTGAAGGAGGTGAGGGCCTGGACCATCCACAAGGGCGACAGCGCCCCCCAGGCCGCCGGCGTCATCCATACGGACTTCGAGAAGGGCTTCATCCGGGCCCAGGTCATCGCCTACGGCGACTTCATCCAGTACCGGGGCGAGCAGGGGGCCAAGGATGCCGGGCGGATGCGGACGGAAGGGAAGGACTACATCGTGCAGGATGGCGATGTGATGCACTTCCTCTTCAATGTCTGAAGTCCCTTGAATTCAATCCCAGGCGGCCTCCGCCCGATGGGAGGATAGGAACGTCGAGGCGCGATGAACCAGGTCAGGACATCCGGTGGAGGCGGACAGGGGGTTCCCGTGGAGGATCCCCTGCGCATCCGCCGCCACCTGGAGGAGCTGAGGGTCGCCGAGACCGAATTCCCCATCAAGGTGGAAGGCACGCACACCCTGCCCTACACGGCCCGGCTGGTGGAGCTCGAGAAGGGCTCCATGCAGATGAAGCTCATCCGGCCCCTGCCCCACGAACTGATCCCCGGTGCCCCCTTCGAGATGCTCTTCGCCACGGCCGAACAGCGCTTCAAGGGGCTGGTGACCTTCCAGGGACGCCAGAGCTATCTCCTCTACCGGTTCTCGATCCCCACCCGGCTGGTGCCCTCCGACCAGCGGCAGCACAAGCGCTACCCGTTCCGGCCCCGGGAGAAGGCCTACGTCCTGGCCCAGGACGGCGGCCTGCCCGGCTTCGGCCTGGCGGGGCCCCTGGTGAACCTGTCCCTCGGGGGCCTGGCTTTCCGGGTGGACCGGGTGGTGCGCCTCGACGACCACATGCGCCTCACCCCGGGCCTGGGCTTCTTCGAGAAGGGGAAGACCCTTCCCATGCTCAAGATCCGCGATCTGCCCAAGCTCCCGCTGTTCGAGGCCCGGGGCATGATCGCCAACGCCTGCGAGCGCGAGGGGGAGATCGTCCTCGGCGTGCAGTTCGGGGAACTGGGCCCCGCGGAACTGGCTGAGCTCCAGGAGGTCCTGGACTTCCGGGAGAAGCTGCAGCGGGCCGGTTCTTCGCCTGCGGCGGTGCCGGCCCCCCGGGAAGGGCGGGCGACCGCCGCCCATCCGGAGGCCGCGGCCTCCCCCTCCCCGCGGATGGATCCCGCCGGCACGGAGACGCCCGAGGCCCTGAAACGGCTGGGGCGGCGCACGGCGGGCCTGGTCCTGGCGATGCCCCCTGGCCCCCTCCGGGAGGGCGTCCAGGCCGCCCTGGCCGGAGGCGGCTACCTCCGGGTGGAGGCCGTGGACGCCCTCCATCAGGCCCTCGCCCTCCTCCGGGCCGACAAGGGCGCCTCCAACCGGCTGCTGCTCGCCCTGCTGGACCCCGTGCGCGAAAGCGACCTGGCGGAGATCCGGGCCCTCCAGCGGGACCAGGGGGAACTCCGGGAACTGCCCGTGGCCCTCCTGGGGGCGACCACGATTCCGGGCCTGGAGGACGGCCTCATCCGCCCCCTGCCCCTGCCCGGCGAAGGCGCGGACACCTGGCTGGACGCCCTCGACGAGATCGCCGGCCTGCTGGCCTCCTGACTCAGCGCGATCCCAGCGGCGCCACCTTCACGGGGTTCCCCCCGGCGTCCAGGCGCTGGAAGCCGTCCTCGATGCGGTTCCCCCCCCGCAGGACCGGATCGGGCGCCTCCCGCGCCAGGAGGATGCCCCCACGGGCGTTGCGGTGGACGACGCATTCCTCCAGGGTGGCCTGCGAATCCTCCAGCAGCAGGAGCCCCGTGTCCCGCCCCTCCTTCAGCGTGCAGCGGACCAGGAGCAGGCTGCCGCCCGGCTCGACCTGCACCCCCACGCCCGCGTTGCCTGCGATCTCGCAGCCGTCCAGCACGCCCTGGCCGCCCTCGGCGCAATCCACCCCCAGGGCGCGCCCCTCGGAGAAGGAACTGTTCCGGGCCTGGACCGTGGCGCCGTGGTGGATGAGCAGGCCCGCGCCGCCATTGGCCTGGATCGCGCAACCGTCGAGCGTCGCGAGGCCGCGGTCCATGACGGAGAGGCCGAAGCCGGCGTTCTCCCGCACCCGGCACCCGCGCAGGAGCACGTTGGCGCCGGCCAGCGCGTGGACGCCCGCGCAGGTGTGGCCTGTGAGCTCGCAGTCCTCCAGGACGGCGTGGCTCCGCTCAAGGGCGAGCAGCCCCGCGTAGCGGCTTCCCGCCAGGGTGCACCGGGTGAGCTGGGCGCGCCCATCGGGCTCCACTTCCACGGAACCCGCCGCCGCGCCGCGGACCACGCAGCCCTCCAGCACCACCTGGCCCCGGGCCTCGACGTGGATCCCCACGCCGCTCCCCTCGCCGATCTCCACGTCCTGGAGCGCGGCCTGGCCCCCGGGGAGCACCAGGATGCCCGCCTGGGTGGAACCCGCCACGCGTCCCCCCTGGAGGCGGAGCTGGGCATCCTCGCCGACCCGGACCCCCACGCCGCCGGCTTCCATCCGGCAGTCGCGGAATTGCACCGAGGCGCCGCTCCGGAGGTCGGCGCAGCTCTCGGCCCCCTCCAGCACGCAGTCCTCCATCTGGGCCGAACCGCCAGCGCTGAGGAAGGCGGTCTCGCCGGCGGGGGCCCGCAGGGTGAAGCCCTTCAGGGCCACGCCCGGGGCCTGGAGCGTGAGCGCCGGGCCGCCGACCCCCTCCAGCACCACTTGGGCCGGATCACCCTGGGCCTGGATGCTCACATCCTTGTCCACGACCACGGATTCCCGGTAGTGGCCCGGCAGGAGGATGATCTGCGAGCCGGGACGGGCGTTCCGCAGCGCCACCTTGAGGCTGAGGGCCTGGCCGCCCTTGCCGACGCGGATGGGCTGGGTCCCGCCCTCCGGCCGGACGACGGTCGCTGCCGGCGCGGGGGGCTCCGGGGGCGGCGCCACCGCGGTCAGGGCCCCCCGGATGGCCGCCGCCAGGGCGAGGCCGTCGGAGTACCGCGCGGAGGGGCTCTTGGCCAGGGCCTTCTCCAGCACGGCGACCATGCGCCCCGGCACCTCGGAGAGGTCCTGGGGACGGAGCGGTTCCGGCGCGTGGAGGAGGATGCGGTTCAGCACGGCCGTGGCGGTGTCGCCCTGGAAGGGCTTCCGCCCGCCGGTGAGCACCTCGTAGAGGATCACCCCCACGGCGAAGAGGTCCGAGCTGGCGGTGGCCTTGCCGGTATCGAGGTACTCCGGCGCCATGTAGTTCACGGTCCCCATCCAGGTGCCCGTCTGGGTGAGGGAGGAGAGGCCCATCTGGGCCACGCCGAAGTCCATGAGCTTGGCGTGGGGCCGGCCCCCGTGGCGCGCCACCAGCATGTTGGAGGGCTTGATGTCCCGGTGGATCACCCCCCGGGAATGGGCATAGGCGAGGCCCTCGCAGACCTGGGCCAGCACCTCCAGCAGCTCGGCCTTGGGCGCCTTCCCGTCCCGGATGAGGGCCTCGAAATCCTCGCCCTCGACCAGTTCCATGACAAGGTAGTGGACGCCCTCATCCTCCCCGAACTCGTACACCGTGACCACGTGGGGGTGGTTGAGGGCCGCCGCCGCCTGGGCCTCCCGCTCGAACCGCGCCTGGGCCTCCTCCCCGAAGGCCGACCCGGAATGGACCACCTTGAGGGCCACGTCCCGTCCGAGGCGGACATCCCGGCCGAGGTAGACCTCGCCCATGGCCCCCTTGCCCAGGAGGCGCACGATCTCGAACTTCCCCAGCCGTTCCCGCATGTAGGCCCGTATCGGCAGCCGTTGCCGCCAGGTTCAATCCGGGCTACCGGGCCTCGATGGGCATGCGGCGGAGCCGCTCCACCCGGGCCGCCATGGGGGGATGGGTGGAGAAGAGGCTCATGAGGCCGCCGCCGCTCAGGGGGTTGACGATCATCATGTGGGCCGTGGCCGGCTGGGCCGCCTGCATGGGCACCTGCTCATTGGAGCTGTGCAGGCGCTCCAGGGCCGAGGCCAGCATGTCGGGCCGGCCCGTGAGGTGGGCGCTGTAGTCGTCCGCCAGGTATTCCCGGGAGCGGCTCAGGGCCATCTGGAGGAGCAGGGCGGCCAGGGGACCGAGGATCATGATGGCGATCCCCGCGATGGGGTTGGAACGGCCCTCCTCGTCCCGGGGGCTCACCCACATGGCCATGCGGGAGAGGAACATGATGGCCTGGGCCAGCACGGCCGCCAGGCTGCCGATGAGGATGTCGCGGTGCTTCACGTGGCCCAGCTCGTGGCCGATGACCGCCTCCAGCTCGGGCCGGCTGAGGATGCGCATGATGCCCTCGGTGACGGCCACCACGGCGTGTTCGGGGTCCCGCCCCGTGGCGAAGGCATTGGGCGTCTCGTCGGGGATGATGGCGATGCGGGGCATGGGCAGCCCGGCGCGCTGGGCCAGGTTCGCCACGATGGCGTAGAGCTCCGGCGCCTCCGCCTGGGTCACCACCTTGGCCCCGTAGCTGGCCAGGACGATCTTGTCGGAGAAGAAGTAGCTGATGCCGTTCATCACCAGGCCGATGACGAGGGCCAGGACCATGCCCGACTGGCCGCCGTAGTAGCCGCCGACCCACACCAGGAGGCCCGTCATGGCCGCGATGAGGATGAAGGTCTTCATTTGGTTCATGGAGCGCTCCTCCAGTACCAGGATACGGGGGCGATCAAGGGCGGTTCACGCGGACCGCTTCACCACCACCAGGGTCACGTCGTCCCGGAACCGGCCCTCTTCGAGATGCTGGAAGGCCGCCACCAGCAGGGCCTCCAGCAGTTCGTCCGCGCCCGCCCCCGGGAGCCTCTGGACGAGGTCGGCCAGGGGGGCATCCCCCAGCTCCTCGCCGGCGGCGTTCTCCGCCTCCACCAGGCCGTCGGTGAAGGCGACGAGCACATCGCCAGGCTCCATCCGGGCCCTCCCCTCCTCGAACTTCACGCCCGGCAGCAGGCCCACCATGGGTCCGGTGGGGGCGAGGCGCACCACCTCGCCGGAGGCCCGCACCAGCAGGGGCGGGTTGTGGCCGCCATTCACGTAGCGGAAGTCGCCGTTCTCGGGGTTCAGGCTGGCGGCGAAGAGGGTGGTGTAGCGGTTCCGGTCGCGCACATCGTTCATGCGGCGGTTCAGGCGCTCCGCCAGCCGGCCCCAGTGCTTCACGCGATGGTCGGCCATGGCCCGGAGGAAGGCCGAGAGCTGGACCATCATCATGGAGGCGGGCAGCCCCTTGCCGGAGATGTCCCCCACGGCCATGTGGAGCCGTTCGCCCACCTGCTCGTCCCGGGCCATCCAGAGGTCGTAGAGATCCCCGCCCACGGCCTGGTAGGGGAGGTTCGCGGCGGCGCAGTCCCAGCCGGCGGGTTGGGGCAGGCGCTTGGGCAGCACCTGGCGCTGGATGTTCCGGGCCAGGTCCAGGTCCTTCTCCAGACGCTCGGCCTGGAGCCTCGACTCGCGCAGCTCCAGGGCGGAGAGCTGGGTGGAGGTGAGGTTCAGGAGGGTGCGGAGGAAGAGCAGATCATCCTCGCCAAGCTGTCCCACCGCGGGCTCGGCGGCGTAGGCGAACCCGTGGCTGTGGTTCTGGTCCAGCAGCTCGATGGCATGGACCAGCCCCTTGCCCTGGACGACCTCGAGCAGGGTGCCGCCCTCCAGGATCGGCGGCAGTTCCCCCACGCCCTTGGCATGGAGCACCTGCCCCTCGGCGTCCACCACCAGCAGCCGCATGATGCGGAACTCGCCCATGAGGGTGTTGGCCATGAGCCGCACGAGGTCGCGCCGGGTCTCCACCTCGCCCAGGTTGCGGGTGAGCTCGAACACGGTGTTCAATCGCGATAGCTGGAGGGCCAGGGCCTGGTTCTGGGAGCTGCGGAGGGCCTCCAGCCGCCGCCAGGCCAGGAGGGGCGCCGAGATGGAGAGCAGGAGGGGGACGGCATCCGGAAGGTCCGGCGCCTTCAGGACCAGGTGCCCGAAAGTCTCGTCTCCGTAGGCCCAGGGCAGCACCCGCCAGCCGTCGCCGGGATGCGTGGGGAAGGCCGGCGCGGCACCCCGGAGGAACAGCCACTTCCCGCCATCCCAGAGCCCGCCCTGGCGGGCCTTGGCGATGCCCATGGCCGTGATGCCCACCAGGTGGACCAGATCCTCCTCGCTGCCCTGGTCCGGGAAGGTCTCCAGGAAGTCGATGAGCGGAAGCAGCTCCTGCGCGCCTTCGGGGATCCGGAGGGCCAGTTCGCGCAGTCGGTCGAAGGGGGTGGTCTGCATGGCGCGGGGAGAGGCCCCTCAGCCGATCTTCTTGATCAGGCAGCACTCGTTCCGGCCGGAACCCCCATCCTCCTGGAAGCGCACCTCATCCATGAAGCGGCTCATGAGCAGGAGGCCCAGGCCGCCCTTCCGGGGGTGCTTGATGTATTCCTTCGGGTCCGGCAGCACCACCTGGTCCTGGCGGATGCCCTGGCCGGAATGGAGGATGTGGATCTCCAGGGCCTCCTCGGTGAAGCGGACCTCCAGCTCGACGCTGTGCTCGCCCTCGCCGTGGTAGGCGTGGAGGATCACGTTGGTCACCGCCTCGTCCACGGCGATGCTCACCTTCGCGGCCGTGGCGTCGTCCATGCCGGCCACCAGGGCCGCGCGCTTGGCCAGCCCCGTCACCAGGTTGAGGTAGCGGGTCTGGCTCGGGATCACGAGCCGGAACTGGGCGTGGTCCACCTTGGCTCCCACCTCAGCCCTTCCGCTCCGGGGCGGCCGCGGCCAGCGCCGCGCCCTGGTCGCTGAAGACCCGGTAGAGCTGGGTGAAGCCCAGCGTGTCGAAGATGGCGAAGACGTTCTCCTGCAGGTTGGAGAGCAGGATGTCGCCGCCATGCTCCCGCACGGTCTCGATGAGCCCCATGATCGCCCCCAGGCCCGCGGAGCTGATGTAGCTCAGATCCCGGCAGTTCAGCAGGATCGTGTACCGCCCCGCCTTGACCAGGGATTCCATGGCATCTTCGAATTCCCGGACCGTGTGCGCGTTGATGAAGCCGGCCGGCAGGATGACCGCCACCCCGTCAACCTCCTGCACCTCGATGGAAAGATCCGCCATCCGCCGACTCCAAGGAACCTGGGCCATGCTAGCGTCCCGGCCCCCGGATTGCCAGGGAGGGTACTTCCCTGGCGTTGTGGGCTACCCTTGAGGGCAACTTCCCCCCGGACCCCCGATGAGCGACCCCCGCCCCGAGGCCCCACCCAGCCACGATGCGCTCCGCGCCTCCCTGGAAGCCTGGCTCAACCAGCGGCACCAGTCGCTGCTGGAGGAGGTGATGGCGGCCTGGCAGGAGGGCCTGACCCGCTTCCGGCCCGATGCCGATCTCCTCGCCCGGCTCTCCGAGGCCGCGCCGTCCACCCTGGTCCTCGGGAACGCCGAGTCCTCCGAGCGGCACCTGGCCTCGGCCCTGGACCTGATCGAGGGCGCCGCCTCCCAGAGCGAGCTCCTCAAGCGCCTGCTGGACGGCCTCGCCCCCTTCGTGGAGCGGAGCGCCCTCTTCATCCTCAAGCAGGGCCTCGCCAGTCTCTACGCCCAGCGCGGTTTCGACGGGGAGCCCCCCCGGCGGGCCGGCGCCGTCGTCCCCTCCCCGGACCTGGAGGCCCTCATCCACGGCGGCACCCACGCCATCCGGCGGCCCGGGCCTGCCTACTCGACCCTCCTGGCGCCCCTCAGCTCCTTCGAGGCCCCGGATCTGGCCATCCTCCCCCTGCGCCACAAGCGGAAGACCGTGGCCCTGCTTCTGGCGGACTGCGGCGTGCGGCAGAAACTGGACCACCCCGAGCAGATGCGGGCCCTGGTGCTGGCCGCCTCCGCCCTCCTGGCCGCCCTGGCAGCCGGCAAGGAGGACGAGCACCCCGCGCCCCCGCCCGAACCCATGCCCAGCGCCCCCACCCAGATGGTGCCGGAACCCATCGAAGCCCCGCCCGCCCAGGAGCTCGATCCGCGGACGCGGGCCGGCGCCGAGCGGCTCGCCCGTGTGCTGGTCGGCGATGTGGAGCTCTACTTCCCCGCCAAGGTGGCCCAGGCCCGCACCCAGGGCAACCTCTACGGCCTGCTCCGGGACGAGCTGGAACGCAGCCGGGCCACCTTCGTGGAGCGGTTCGGGGAGGACGTGGAGGTCCAACACCGGATTTTCACCACCACGGTCATCCAGCAGCTCTGTGAGGGGGATGCCGCCAAGCTCGGCAAGGCCCCCTGGATCTGAGCCCTTTCAACCTCCCTGGTGACAAGAGCCTCCCGGTCTGGTAGAACCTTGTTCCTTTGAGTCTGGGCGAGGATGGGGCGATGGCGGATCTCGGCAAGAAATACACATGCTTCCAGTGCGCGACGAAGTTCTACGACTTCGGCAAGACGGAGGCCCTCTGCCCCAAATGCGGGGCCAACCAGAAGAGCGCTCCGGCCAAGCCGAAGGTCCTGAAGAAGGAGAAGGTCGCCCACGTCATCGAGGACGACTTCACCCCCGAGCCCGAGGCAGAGAACCTCGAGGAGGCCTTCAGCGAGACCGGTGTGCCCATCGAGCGTGGCCGCGGCGAGGGCTTCGATCCCGGCGACCTCCGCATGGACGACTACGACGAGTAGGCGAACCCCGCCGGACCGCGGAGCAGGGTGCTGAATGCACCCTGCGAAGCGAGGGTCCGGCGCGGGTGAGCATCACGCCCGCGTGGGACGCCCACAGGCGCGTGGCCCAGGGTGCTGAATGCACCCTGCGAAGCGAGGGTCCGGCGCGGGTGGGCATAATGTCCGGGTGATTCCCGCCCCCGCGCTTCCCCTCGTCGATCGCCACACCCACCTCGAGGGGGCCCTCGATCCGGCCTGGGTCCGGCGCGAGGCGGAACGCCGCGGGCTGGCCCTGCCGGGGCCCCTGGAGGCCCTGTGGGGAGGCGGCGCGGTCCCCTTCGAAGGGTTCATCGAGGCGTTCCTCTTCGGCGCCTCGCTCCTCGACAGCCGCGCGGCGGTGCGCCAGGCGGCCCTGGCCGTGGCCCGGCGCACCCTGGCGGCCGGCGGATCGGGCGTGGATCTCTGGGTCTCCCCGCACTTCCTGGTGGTGCACAAGGCGCAGCTCTCCCTCGCGGACTTCTGGCAGGGGCTGGATGAGGGCCTCTCCGAGGCGCGGGCCCTGGGTCTGCAGAGCTGCGTGGTGGTGGACGCCGTGAACCATTTCGGGCCCAAGCACGGCCATGCGGTCCTGGATCTGGTGCTCCCGGAGCTCCCGGCCTTCGTGAAGGGCTTCTCCACCGGCGGCCTGGAGGGCTGCCCCTTCCGCGACTGGGCCCCCGTCTTCGAACGGGCCCGCGCCGCCGGGCTGCGCCTCGCCGCCCATGCCGGCGAGAACGGTCCCGGCTCGAACGTGCGGGAGGCGGTGCTGGAGGCCGGTGTCGAACGCATCGTCCACGGCATCCGGGCCGACGACGACACCCTCGCCCTCCTGGCCGACCGCGGCATCCCCGTGGACGTCTGCCCCCGCTCCAACGCGGGTCTGGCCGCCGACGTGCGGCCCCATCCCCTGCCCCGGATGCTCCGGGCCGGCGTGCGCTGCGCCCTGGGCACCGACGACCCGGGAGTCCTCCCCTGCGACCTCGCCACGGAACGCGAGACCGCCCGGGCCTTGGGCCTGGACGAAGCCGAGATGACCCGCCTGCTGCGGCATGGCGCCGAGGACGCCTGGTGCCTGGCCTGAGGGCTCGATCGACCGGGCGTTTCGGGCTAAACTAGCGGTTTCGGTGCGCGCCCATAGCTCAGCTGGATAGAGCATCAGGCTTCGAACCTGAGGGTCGGGCGTTCGAGTCGCTCTGGGCGCACCACCGGCATGACAATTTGGCCCCTTCGCGAGCGTGGCGGAACTGGTAGACGCACTGGATTTAGGTTCCAGCGGTTCACACCATGTCGGTTCGAGTCCGACCGTTCGCACCACTTCAGAACCGCCTGCGGCGATTCTGAAGTCCGGAAAAGCCACTTGAGCGCAGAGCGACTGCCTTCCACCCGCACGCCCCATGCATCACACGGAGCATTCATGTCCGCCACCCTCCATCACCACTCCCCCACCCGCAAGTCCGTCGAGGTGACGGTCCCGGCCGCCGAGGTGGGCACCACCTTCAACGAGGTGGTGGCCAAGATCGCCCCGAAGGTCCGCATCCCGGGTTTCCGTCCCGGCAAGGCCCCCCGCGCGGTGCTCATGCAGCGCTATGCCCGGGAGATCCAGACCGACGTGGCCGAGCAGCTGGTGGACCGCCACTTCTGGAAGGCCGCCCAGGAGGCCGGCGCCCTGCCGATCTCCCGGCCCGCCCTCGAGAAGCTGGACCTGAAGGAGGGTTCCGACGCGGTCTTCAAGGCCCAGTTCGACGTGGCCCCCGTGGTGGAGCTCCCCGACTACAAGACGCTGCAGCTCACGAAGAAGAAGCGGGCCATCGACGAAACGGCCGTGATCGAGCACCTGGAGAACCTCCAGCAGCGCGCCACCAAGCTCCTGCCGGTGGACGAGGCCGTGGCCGAGGGCCTGGTGGTCACCTGCGACATCCGCGTGAAGCCCCAGGGCCTCAAGGCCCAGACCTACGCCGACCAGGTCCTCCAGATCGAGGCGGGCCGGCCCTTCGACCAGCAGGTCCTGGGCATGAAGGCCGACGAGAAGAAGGCCTTCACCATCGATCATCCCGCCGACGACGAGAACCGCGTCCTCGCGGGCAAGACCCTGGCCTACGAGGTCACCGTCAAGGACGTGCGCCGGAAGGAGACGCCCGAGCTGAACGACGAGTTCGCCAGGGACATGGGCACCTTCGAGAACCTGACCGCCCTGAAGGCCGCCATCCGCAAGGACCTGGAGGAGGCCGCCGAGCGCGATGCCGTGGCCCGGCTCCATGCCACCCTGCTGGACACCCTCCTCGACGCGGCCCCCTTCGAGGTGCCCCGCTCCATGGTCATCCTCCAGCTGGACGACTACTGCCAGGAGTTCGCCCAGTCCGTGGCCCGGCAGGGCCTGGATCCGAAGAAGGTGAACTGGGAGGCCTACCGCCGCTACCGCCTCAACGACGCCGAGCGGGCGGTCCGCAGCGGCTACCTGCTGCAGGCCATCGGCAACGCGGAGGACATCCAGGTCGCGGAGGAGGAGATCGACGCCGACATCCGCACCTACATGGAGGAGAACAAGGTCCAGCAGCCCTTCGCGGCCTTCAAGGCCGAACTGGAGCGCCGCGGGAACACCACGGAGATCAAGGGCCGCATCCGCACGGACAAGATCTTCGAGAAGCTCGCCACCGCCGCCACCGTGACCGAGGAGCTCCTGGACAGGGAGGCCTTCGCGGCCCTGGTGGAGCTTGAGCGCAAGCGCGAGGCCGGCATCCCCGTGGGCCGCTTCGACGCGGGCGGCCTGGAAGGCGGCGACCTGGAGGACCAGGAGGGCGGCGAACCCGCGGCCGTGAGCCCCGCCGAGCACGTCCACGGTCCCGACTGTGACCACGATCACGACCATGGCCACGCCGAGGCCAAGCCCGCGAGGCCGGAGCAGGATGCGGAGGCCCACCGCCCGAAGGGTGGCCTCGAAGAGGCGGAGCCCACGAAGGGCTCCGTGAAGAAGGCCGCCAAGACCGAGGCCCCGGCCGAGGAGAAGCCCAAGAAGGCCGCCAAGAAGGACGAGGCCGTGGCGGAGAAGCCCAAGAAGGCTGTGAAGAAGGAAGAGCCCGCTGAGGAAAAGCCCAAGGCGAAGAAGCCCGCGACCAAGAAGTAGTCTGCGGAGTCCCGTGCCGAAGGGGCGCCGCTGGCGCCCCTTTGCTATCCTGAAGATCCAGCCGGAGGGCCCATGCCCAGCAGCTACTATCCCCCCATCGTCATCGAGCAGACCCCCCGCGGCGAGCGCAGCTACGACATCTATTCGCGCCTGCTGAAGGACAACATCATCTTTCTGGGCACGGCCATCGACGACAACGTGGCCAACGCCATCGTGGCCCAGATGCTCTTCCTCGAGAGCGAGGATCCGGACAAGGACATCCAGATCTACATCAACAGCCCCGGCGGCAGCGTCACGGCGGGCCTGGCCATCTACGACACCATGCAGTTCGTGAAGAACGACATCGTCACCTACTGCATCGGCCAGTGCGCCTCCATGGGCGCCCACCTGCTCGCCGCGGGCACCAAGGGCAAGCGCTTCGCCCTGCCCAACGCCCGCATCATGATCCACCAGCCCTCGGGCGGCGCCCAGGGCCAGGCCACCGAGATCGAGATCACCTTCAAGGAGATCCAGCGCCTGAAGGAGAACCTGGCGGCCACCTTCGCCAAGCACACGGGCCAGCCCCTGAAGAAGGTCATGAAGGACATGGATCGCGACTACTTCATGGGCGCCGAGGAGGCCCTGGAGTACGGCATCGTCGACAAGGTCCTCTCCGAACGGCCCATGTGATGACCTCCGCGCTGTCCAGCCTTCCCGCCTTCGAGCATCTGGCGAGCATCCCGCTCTACGTGCCCGGCAAGCCCATCCAGGAGGTCCAGCGGGAGCTGGGCCTCACCACCATCGTCAAGCTGGCCTCCAACGAGAACCCCTGGGGGCCGACGGAGGCCGTGAAGTCCAGGGTGATGGCCGCGGTGGCGGGGGCGGAGTTCGAGGGCCTGGGCCTCTACCCCGTGAGCGACGGCTGGTACCTCCGGCAGCGCATCGCCCAGCGGAAGGGCCTCACCCCGGATCGCGTGATCCTGGGCAACGGCAGCAGCGAGATCCTCGAGATGGTGGCCAAGGCCGCCTTCCTGGACGGCGGCAGTGCCGTCATTCCGAAGCACAGCTTCGCCATCTACGGCATCGCCACCCAGACCGCCGGCGGGCGGGTGGTCGAATCCCGCGCCAGCGCGACCGAACTGGACGTGGACGACCTCCTGCGCAAGGTCGCGCCGGACACGCGGCTGGTCTACCTCGGCCATCCCAACAACCCCACGGGCATCCGGCTTGAGCGCGCCGCCCTGGAGCGGCTGGTCCGGAACCTCCGCGAGGACATCGTCCTGGTGGTGGACCAGGCCTACGCGGAATACGAGGATCCCGCCGAATACCCCGATGCCGCGGGCTACCTGGACGAGCGGCCGAACCTGCTGGTGCTCCACACCTTCTCCAAGATCCACGCCCTCGCCGCCATGCGCATCGGCTACGGCCTGGGCTCCAAGGAGCTCATGCAGTACCTGGAACGGGTGCGCAGCCCCTTCAACACCAACCACCTCGCCCAGGTCGCCGCCGAGGTGGCCGTGCAGGACCTGGCCTTCGAGGCCTTCTCCCGCCAGAAGAACACCGAGGCCCGCGAGGCCTTTGTGGCCGAGGCCGCGCAGCACCGCTGCCGGACCTCTGGAACATCCGGCAACTTCATCCTGCTGGAGAGCGCCTTCCCGGCCGCCGAGCTCTTCAAGGAACTGCTGCAGCGCGGCGTGATCGTGCGCCCCATGCAGGGCTACGGGCTGCCCAACCACATCCGCGTGACCTTCGGGAAGCCGGAGGAGATGGCGGCCTTCTGGAAGGCCGCCGGCCCCCTGCTCGACGGCGGCTGCTGATTGGCGCCAGTCCCCGCGGAGATCGATCGCCTGCGCACCCTGCTCGCGCAGGGGGCGAGGTCGGCCTGCCGTGAGGGACTGGACCGCCTGCGGTCCCGTTACCGCCAGGAACCCGGGGCCTTCGATGCCGGGGCCATCGCGGCCCTGAAGGCCCTGGCTGCGGAACTCGAGGCGGTGCCGGACCTCCGCGCGGCCCTGAAGGCCACCTTCGGCTACGGGGACTTCCGTCCCGGCCAGCGGGAGATCATCGAGGCCGTGCTGGCGGGCCGGGATGTGGTGGGCATCATGCCCACGGGGGCCGGCAAGTCCCTCACCTACCAGCTCCCCGCCCGGCTGCTGGGCGGCGTGACGCTGGTGGTCTCGCCCCTCATCGCCCTCATGAAGGACCAGGTGGACGCCCTCACCGAGGCGGGCCTCCGGGCCACCTTCCTGAACTCCAGCCTCGATCCCGAGGCTCGCCGCGAGCGCATCCGCGCCCTCATGAAGGGCGAGCTCGAGCTGGTCTACGCCGCGCCCGAGGGCCTGGAACTCTACCTGGCCGATCTCCTGCGCGAGGTCGACCTGCGCCTCATCGCCGTGGACGAGGCCCACTGCATCAGCCACTGGGGTCACGACTTCCGCCCCGCCTACCGGAACCTTGCAGGCCTCAAGCGCCGCTTCCCCGGCGTTCCCGTCCTGGCCCTCACCGCCACCGCCACCCCCGAGGTCCGCCGGGACATCGCAGTCCAGCTGGAGATGCGCACGCCCCTGGAGGTGCAGGGATCCTTCTTCCGCTCCAACCTCCGCATCAGCGCCTACCGCAAGGGCGCGGAGGGCCAGCCACCGGTACGGGAGGCCCTCCTCCGCCTGGTGCTCGCGCGCCGGGGCGAGAGCGGGATCATCTACTGCCTGTCCCGCAAGTCCGTGGAGGCCACCGCAGCCTACCTCTCCGAGCACGGGCTCCGCGCCGCGGCCTACCATGCTGGCATGGACGCGGGCGCGCGCACCGCCGCCCAGGAGGCCTTCCAGCGCGATGATGTGGACGTCATCGTGGCCACGGTGGCTTTCGGCATGGGCATCGACAAGAGCAACATCCGCTACGTCATCCACCGCGACCTGCCCAAGAGCGTGGAGGGCTGGTACCAGGAGATCGGCCGGGCCGGCCGGGATGGCGCCGATGCCGACTGCGTGCTGTTCTACGGCTGGGGCGACGTGCTCAGCTACGACCGGTTCACGGACGGGCTCGATGCCGCCCTGGCCCAGGCCCAGCAGCGGCAGACCCGGGACCTCTTCCGCCTGGCGGAATCGGAGCGGTGCCGCCACCAGGCCCTGCTGGCCCATCTCGGCGAGCGCATGGCCCCCTGCGGGACCTCCTGCGATGCCTGCGCGGGGCTGGATCCCCTGGCCTCCACCGCGTCCGCCCCGCGCGGACGGCGGGGCTCCCCGCGGGGCGACCGCCCCCCCGTGCCACCGGGTCCCGTGGACGGCGAGGCCGGCCTCTACGCCGAACTGAAAGCGCTCCGCAAGCAGCTTGCGGATGCCAAGGGCGTGCCCGCCTACGTGGTCTTCAGCGACGCCACCCTCCAGCAGATGGCGCGGTTCCGTCCCGCCACCGAGGCGGAGTTCCTGGCCCTCAGCGGCGTGGGACCGAAGAAGCTGCTCCAGTACGGCGAGACCTTCCTCCACCTGCTCCGGACCCACCAGGACTGACCCGGCGGAGGCGATCTCCGTCACATTTCCCGGTCGAAATCGAGTCCAGGCCTGCACTTGCGGATCGAGGCCCCTGCCTTCTCTTGTGTGCCGGGAATCCAGACATTAGTGTGATGGGATGAATTTCACACCCGGACATCCTCTGTCCGGACACCCTTGGATGATGAGGTGATGGCATGAGTCTTGGAGAACGGTCCCGCGAACTGGGCCGATCGCTCTTCTACACGGGGAAGAACTGGATCACGATCCTCGGCTTCATCCTCACCACCGGAACCGGCGCCAGCCTGGTGATCTTCTGGGGCCAGGAGCTGGTCAGCTCCCATCCCATCCATCCCTATGCCGGCATCGTGCTCTTCCTCATCCTCCCGGCCCTCTTCATCGCGGGGCTGGTCATCATGCCCGTCGGCATGTTCCTCCGCCGGCGGAAGCTCCGGCAGGCCGGGGAACTGCCCACCGAATACCCGAAGGTGGACCTGACACTCCCGTCGGTCCGCAAGCTCATGCTCGGGGTCGGCCTCGCCACGGTGGCCAACGTCATCATCGTGGGCACCGCCAGCTTCAAGGGCGTGGAGTACATGGACTCCACCAAATTCTGCGGCCTGACCTGCCACACGGTCATGCAGCCCGAGTACACCGCGTTCCTGAATTCCCCCCACTCCCGCGTGGGCTGCGCCCAGTGCCACATCGGGCCCGGAGCCGGCTGGTTCGTGAAGTCCAAGCTCTCCGGCACCCGCCAGCTCTTCGCGGTGCTCTTCAAGACCTACAGCCGGCCCATCGAGGATCCCGTGCAGAACCTGCGCCCCGCGCGGGAGACCTGCGAGCAGTGCCACTGGCCCCAGAAGTTCACCAACGACAAGCTCTTCATCCACACCAAGTATGCCGATGACGAGGCCAACACCCCCGCGACCTCCGTCCTGATGGTGAAGATCGGCGGGAACACCGCCTTGGGCCAGGTGGGCATCCACGGGCGGCACATGGCCGATGGGACCACGATCACCTACGTGAGTACGGATGGCCATCGCCAGGTGATCCCCAAGGTCACCTACACGGACAAGACCGGCAAGACGATCGTGTTCGAGAGCGACGACTTCAAGTCCATCCCCGCGGACAAGCTGGCCAAGGCCGAGACGCGCACCATGGACTGCATCGACTGCCACAACCGGCCCACCCACGCCTTCGAGCTGCCCGAGCGGGCTGTGGACGAGGCCATGTCGAGCCGGGCCATCAGCGTCGACCTCCCCTACATCAAGAAGAAGGCCGTCGAAGTCCTGAAGGTGGACTACCCGGACCGGAACACCGCCCGGACCCAGATCCCCGCCGCCATCGCCGCCTATTACCAGGCCTCCTACCCCGCCGTCTTCCAGCAGCACAAGGACCTGGTGGATCAGGCCAGCCAGGCCGTGCTCGCCATCTACCTGCGGAATGTGTTCCCCGAGATGAAGCTCACCTGGGGCGCCCACCCGAACAACCTCGGGCACGACGATTTCCCGGGCTGCAACCGCTGCCACGACGGGAGCCACACGTCCGCGGACGGCCAGACCATCCCGGCCGACTGCGACACCTGCCATGTCCTGCTGGCCCAGGACGAGAAGGATCCCAAGGTCCTCAAGGACCTCGGCCTGGCCAAGTAGGCGGGCGCATCGGACAAGCAGAAGGGGCGCCTCGCGGCGCCCCTTCTGCTTGCTGATCCTGAGGACTACTTCTTCTTCGCGAAGTACTCCTTCAGCCAGATGGGATCCACTTCCTTGGCCTTCTTGGCCTTCATCTCCTTCATGAGCCACTTGCCCGTGTCGTTGAGGGAGTCCTTGGACATCTTCTCGGCGTGGCAGGACTTGCAGGACGTGATCTGGGTGATGCCGTCTTCCTTGGCCTTCTTGAGGAAGGCGGGCTTGGCACTGGCGGGAAGGGCCAGCAGCAGGGCCGCGGCGGCGAGGAACAGGGTGGAGCGGCGCATGGGGCCTCCAGGAATGCCGGCCCCCTGGACGGGGGCGGGATGGGATCCGCCCACGAGGGCGGATCTGGTTGGGGGAGGATTATGCGCCGGAATAGCTGTGTCAACCGTCAATTTCGAGACGCAATCTTTGTGGGACACAACAAGGAAGGGGCGGTGGACCCACCCGGACCCAGCCTTCAGAATCGACATCATGGAACCGAGCCTCCCCCTGATCGCCATCGACGGCCCCAGCGGCGTCGGGAAGTCCACCACCGCCCGCCGTGTGGCCCAGGCCCTGGGCTGGGACTACCTGGACACCGGCGCCATGTACCGCGCCGCCACCCTGGCCCTGGCCCGACAGGGCGTGGACCTGGCGGACCGGGCGGGACTGGAGCGGGTGCTGGCGGGCTTGCGCCTGGCCCAGGAGGGCATCCGCATCTTCCTTGATGGCGAGGACGTGAGCGAGGCCATCCGAAGCCAGGAGGTCACGCGGAAC
>JAJYBX010000245.1 GCA_021778785.1 Acidobacteriota bacterium | reverse complement strand
ATCTGCGCAACGTGGCCGAGGCGGGCCCCCTGCAGCCCCTGTACGGGATCGACGGCAATCCCTCCGCACCGGAAGAAGTCCTCGCACATCTCGCGGGCTTCGGGGGACAGGGCCCCGTCCGCATTGGCAACGCCGCGGTGGAGCAGAAACAGCACGACCTGATGGGAGAGCTGGTGCTCTGCATGGAGACGCTCCTTCGCGATCCCCGGCTCGTGCACAGCGAAGAGGATCTCCAGTTCTTTCCCTTCGTCCGTCGGCTGGTCGAGAAGGCGATCGCCCTGGCCCCCCAGCCCGACACCTCCATCTGGGAGTTCCGGAGCCTGCTGCGGAATTACACCTTCTCCCGGGCCATGTGCTGGGCGGCCATCCACCGAGGTTCCGCCATCGCCCACCGCTTCCATGAGACCTCCCTGGCCACTGCCTGGGAGAACATCGCGGCCCGCGAGCGGGAGGTCATCCTCGAGCACGGATTCAATGCGCGCCTCGGGTTCTTCACGCAGACCCTCGACGGAGCCTTTCCGGATGCATCCCTGCTGCTGCTTCCGACCCTGGGGTTGATCGAGCCCAAGGATCCCCGTTTCCTCTCCACGCTGGATCACTACGGGCGCGAACTCACCGCAGAGGGACTCATGATGCGCTATCGGAACGAGGACGATTTCGGCGCCCCCACCAGCACCTTCACCATCTGCTCCTTCTGGTGGGCAGAGGCGCTGGCGCTGGCCGGCCGGCTGGAGGAGGCCATTGAAGTGTTCGAACGTGTTTGCACCTACGCCAACCCCGTCGGGCTGTTCTCGGAGGATGTGGACCCCTCGACCGGCCGCCTTCTCGGGAACTTCCCGCAGGCCTACACCCATGTCGGATTGATCAACGCCGCCATCACCATCTCGGAGCTGATCGAGGCCCGGGACGGCAAGGTCCGGGCCTGGTCCTGACGCCCCGGATGGGATCCGACCCCGGACTCCGGTTAGTCTGGCTGCTCTCCCGGAACCGCCCATGCCGCCCCCCCCTTCCCTTCCCGCGCTGCCGCCCGGCCTGCACCAGGCCCGGGGTTGGTTCTGGCGGACCCTCGGCCACACCTACCTGCGGGTGGGCGGCTGGCGCTTCGAGGGCGCCTTCCCCGAGGAGCCCCGGTTCGTGGCCATCGTGGCCCCCCACACCTCGAACTGGGACTTCACCCTGGGCGTGGCGGCGGTCTGGTCCCTGGGGCTGCGGGCCTCCTGGCTGGGCAAGCACACGCTGTTCAAGGCCCCCTTCAAGGGCTTCCTGGAGCGCCTGGGCGGCATCCCCGTGAACCGGAGCGCCCCCCACGGCGTGGTGGAGGGCTGCATCCGGGCCTTCCAGGCGGCCCCCGCCCTCATGCTGGCCGTGGCCCCCGAGGGCACGCGGAAGGGCGTGAGCCAGTGGAAGACGGGCTTCTACCGGATCGCCGTCGAGGCCGGCGTGCCCATCTTCCCCATCGGCTTCGACTTCCGGACCCACGCCATCCGGTTCATGCCGGTCTTCCATCCGAGCGGCAGCCTGGAGGCCGATCTGCCCCGCATCCAGGCCCTGTACCGCGACGTGCATGGCCTCCGCGAGCGCCCCGCCAAGGTTCCGGCCTGAGCCGGATCAGCCCGCCAGGTCCTCCTTCAGGGCCCGGGCGGTCTCCCGCGAGAAGGGCACTTCCGTCGCCAGTCCCGGGAAGGTGATCTGGATCCCCACGGGTTCGCCGCCGTCCAAGGGGAAACGGAGGAACTGCACGGAGGAGAGGCGGTCCTCGTCCATCTGCGCCTCGTCCCAGCGGGCCGGCGCCGTGCGGCCGTCGGCCAGGAGCAGGAGCACATGGCCCGGCAGGTCGCGCCAGGCCCGCAGGAGCCGGGTCCGCTCCGCCGGATCGTCGATCTCGATGAGGAGGGTGCAGCCCAGGTCCCCCTCCTCGCCCAGCAGGGCGTTGTAGGTCTCCAGCTCGTGGCGGATGTCGGCCTCGCGCACGAGCTGTTCGGCGCGGACCATCTCCAGCACCTGGTAGCGCACGGTCTCCGCGTTCTCGAAGAGGAAGGTGAGGTGCTCGCCCACATGGACGCGGCGAAGGTCCTTGGCCCTCATGGCCGAGGCGCGGAGGGCCTCCCGGCGCTCGCTGTAGGTGACGAAATCGAGGATCTCCTCGCGGGCGACCGGTCTCACGTCTGCTCCTGCTTCGGCGGCACGGGGGTGGGGAAGCCGTCCTTGCGGTAGGCCCGGGCCAGGATGGTCATGGGGTGGAGGGCGCGGCGGCCGGCGTGCTGCTCGAACTGGAGGCCCGCCAGGGGGCATTCCGTGGCCCAGACCTCCGCGGCCTCCTGCCCCTGCATGCCCTGGAAGGCCTTGGCGCCGACGCGGGCGCTGGCCTCGAAGGAATCGGACTTCATCGCGTAGGTGCCGTCGTGGCCGCAGCACTCCATCACGGTGCCCAGGGTCACGCCGGGGATCTTCCGCAGCAGGTCGCGGCCCTTGAAGCCGATGGCCTGGGCCCGCAGGTGGCAGGGGGCGTGGTAGGCGATGGGACCGGGCGTGGATTCGAAATTCCAGTCGGCCCGGGGCTCGTTGCGGATGCCCCAGAGGAATTCGCCCGTATCGCGCACGGCCTCCGCCAGCTGCTTGGCCCGCTCGCGGTCCTCGCCCTCCAGCAACTCGGGGTACTCGCGGCGCAGCATCATGGCGCAGGTGGGGTTGATGACGAGCACCTTGGCGCCCGCCGCCACGTGGGGCATGAGGACGTCAAGGTTCTGCCTGGCCTGCTTCCGGAGCGTGTCGAGGTCGCCGTGCTCCCAGGCCGGCATGCCGCAGCAGACCAGGCCGCCCACGCACTTGGCCTGGCAGCCGTTCTTCTCCAGCACCTCCAGGGTGTCCTTCCCGATCTGGGGCTCGTTGTGCTGCACGTAGCAGGTCTGGAAGAGCACGGCCTCGTGGCCCGTGTCCTGGGCGAGCTTCCCGCTCTTTCCCGCCCAGGCCTCGAAGGTGGCGGAGGCGAATTCGGGCAGGTGGGCCTTCGGATGGATGCCCAGCACCTTGTCCATGAACCAGCGGTGGGCGGCCACGCGGTTCATCACGTTGGCCATGCCGAGGCTGGCCCGGGCCATCGTGCCCGCCAGGTCCGGGTTGCCGAGCACCCGCTCCTGGAGGCTGAAGCCCTCGCGGCGGTGGCGCACGGCCTGGTAGCGGTGGACGAGCTTCGGGAAGTCCAGGGCGAAGGCGTGCCCCTCCCGGGGCGTGTAGGGGCACTGCACCTCGCAGAGCTTGCACTGGAAGCAGTCGTCCATGATGCCGTCGCGCTCGGCGGCGGTGAGGGCGCGGACATCGCCCTCGTGCTTCGCATCCAGGAGGCTGAAGAGCCCCGGGAAGCTGTCGCAGTACTTGAAGCACATGCGGCAGCCATGGCAGATCTCGAAGGCCCGCTCGACCTCGGTCTTCAGGAGGCCCTCGTCCCAGTAGCCGGGTTCCCGGGGATCGTAGATCGTCCCCGGCCCGGCCTGGTAGCTGATGCGCTCGCCGGGAGTGGTGTCCGGACGGGCGTGGTCGCCGACGTCGTAGCGCTCGGCCATGGCTCACCTCAAAAGAAGGAACCGCGAATGACGCGAAGGCTCACGAATGAACTCATTCGCGCCACTCGCGGTTTCGTTTCTAGCTGATGCTATCGAGCATCTTCTGGAAGCGGCCGGCGTGGCTCTTCTCGGCCTTGGCCAGGGTCTCGAACCAGTCGGCGATCTCGGGGAAGCCCTCCTGCCGCGCGGCCTTGGCCATGCCCGGGTACATGTCCGTGTACTCGTGGGTCTCGCCCGCGATGGCGGCCTTCAGGTTCAGGGCGGTGTCGCCGATGGGCAGGTCCGTGGCGGGATCGCCGACGGCCTTCAGGTAGTCGAGGTGGCCATGGGCGTGGCCCGTCTCGCCGTCCGCGGTCTCCTTGAAGTTGCCGGCCACCTCGGGGTAGCCCTCGATGTCCGCCACCTTTGCGAAGTAGAGGTAGCGGCGGTTGGCCTGGCTCTCGCCCGCGAAGGCGTCCTTCAGGTTCTGGTGGGTCTTGGTCCCCTTGAGGTTGGGCATGAGGTCTCCTGTGGGATGCGGAGGGGGATCCTCCGAGGGATGGGAACCTCTCAGGAGCAGGGCGCGTGCCAATCGAGCATTTAGATT
>JAJYBX010000244.1 GCA_021778785.1 Acidobacteriota bacterium | reverse complement strand
GCGGCGCCGCACCTCGGCCAGGATGTCCAGGCCCTCGTCCATGCCCGGTCCGCGGGCGCTGTCGCGGCTGGTGCGGTTGGCCTTGTCGAAGCTGGATTTGTAGACGAAGGGGATGCCGCGGGCCTCCGCCAGGTCGCGGAGCTGGCCGGCCATGAAATGGGCATGCTCCCGGCTTTCGATGACGCAGGGCCCCGCGATCAGGAAGAAGCTCTGGTCGGTGTAGGGGCGGGCGAAGTCCATGGACACCTCGGGGCCCCATGGTACCCCGATCCACCACCCGGGGTGGGTCCGATCCGGATTGACGGGTTGTCGGGAATGTTGCCTGGATGTCTTCCACAGTGTTGAATGGAAGGCATCCGGAGGCCCCATGGTGAAGCCGCTGATGGACGACGATCTCAACCGCCGACTCGTGGCGCTGCTCCAGCAGGAGGGGCGCATGAGCCATGCGGAGCTGGCGGAGCGCCTCGGCGTGAGCCGGCCCACCATCATCGACCGGGTGAAGCGGCTGGAGGCCGACGGCGTCCTCGGCGGCTATGCGGCCCGCGTCTCCCCCGCGTCGGTGAACAAGCCGACTGTGGCCTTCGTGGCCGTGCGCTACAAGGACAACAACGAGGCCATCGAGCAGCGTTTCATCAAGGCCCTGGAGGACGAGCCGGACATCCTGGAGGCCCACACCATCGCCGGGGAGGACGCCCTGCTGCTGAAGGTGGTGGCGGACACCCCCGCGGGGATCGCGGAGCGGCTGCGGCGGATCCGCGCCCTGGGCCCCATGGTGACCACCCGCACCACCATGGTGCTGGAGACGCACTGGGAGAAGGCGGGGCCGAGCCCCTTCCCCGTGGAAGGCCCGGGGAAGAAGGTCCGCAAGTGATCGCGGCGACGCCGGAACCGCCGTACCACGCCGTCATCTTCACCAGCCAGCGCACGGAAGGCGACCAGGGCTACGCCGCCATGGCGGAGCACATGGTGGCGCTGGCCCGCCAGCAGCCCGGGTTCCTCGGCGTGGAGAGCGTCCGGGACGGAGAGGGCTTCGGCATCACCGTGTCCTACTGGCGGGACGAGGCCAGCATCGCCGCCTGGAAGGCCCACGCGGAACATGCCGTGGCCCAGCGCCTCGGGCGCGAGCGCTGGTACGGTGCCTTCGCCCTGCGGGTCTGCCGCGTGGAGCGCGCCGCCCTCCCGGAGGCCCGCGGATGATGGGCTGGCTGGCCTACCTCACCGTGGCCCTGGTCTGGGGCTCCACCTACTTCGCCATCGCCGTGGGAGTGGAATCCTTCACGCCCTACGGCCTGGTGGCCGTCCGCTTCACGCTGGCCTCGGTGCTGGCCCTGGGCCTGGGGCGCCTGCGCCGCGAGCCCTGGCCGCCGGCGCGCGAGGTGGGCCACATCGTCTTCGTCGGCGCCCTGCTGCTGGGCGTGTCCAACGCCATGGTGTCCTGGGCGGAGCTGACCGTACCCTCCGGCGTCACCGCGGTGCTGGCGGCCCTCGTGCCCCTCTGGCTGGCCCTCTTCTCCCTGGGGAGGGAGCCCCTGGGACCCAAAGGTTGGGCGGGCCTCGGGCTCGGGCTGGCGGGCGTGGTGGTGCTGGTCTGGCCCACGGGCAGCCTGAGGGTCGATCCGAGAGGCCTCGCGGCCATGATCCTGGCGCCCATCATCTGGTCCTGGGGCACCCTGCACGGCAAGCGGTTCGTCCATGGCGGCGGCCTGCTCACCAACGGGGGCCTCCAGATGGCCACGGCGGCCGTCATGGGCTGGGCGGTGGCGCCCCTGACCGGCGGCTATCTGCGGGCTCCGTTGCGCCCCCAGGCCCTGCTGGCGGCGGGCTACCTGGCCCTGTTCGGGTCCGTGCTGGCGTACAGCGCCTACATCTACCTGGCCAAGGCCTGGCCCCCGGCGAAGATGGGCACCTACGCCTACCTGAACCCGCTGGTGGCGGTGCTGCTGGGCACCCTCATCCTGAAGGAGCCCTTCGGCGCCCGCGGCCTGGTGGGCATGCTCATCATCCTGTCGGCCGTGGCCCTCGTGCAGCTCCGACCGGCCGCGTCCCTCCCCGAATCCCAACCGGAGGTGTCATGACCGCCGCCCTGCTGCTCATCGATGTCCAGAAGGCCTGGGACGATCCCAGCTGGGGGACGCGCAGCACCCCCGGGGCCGAGGCCAATGTGGCGCGGCTGCTGGCGGGCTTCCGCGCCGCGGGCCGGCCCGTGCTGCACGTGCGCCACGCCTCGGCGAACCCCGCCTCCCCCCTGCATCCTGACCAGCCCGGCCACGGCTTCAAGCCCGAGGCCGAGCCCCGGCCCGGCGAGCCCCTCTTCACCAAGTCGGTGCACGCGGCCTTCCTCGGCACGGGCCTGGAGGAGCATCTCCGCGCCCACGGGATCACGGGCCTCGTCATCGCCGGCATCACCACGCACCTCTGCGTGTCGAGCACCGCGCGCCTGGGCGCCAACCTGGGCTTCGCCGTCACGGTGGTCTCCGACGCCAGCTCCGCGCTGTCGCTGGACGACGGCGAGGGCGGCCGCATCCCCGCCGAGACCGCCCACCGCGTGGCCCTGGCCGAGCTGCGCGGGCAGTTCGCCGCGGTGCAGACCACGGACGAGGTGCTGGCGGGGCTCTAGGGTCTGTTTTCAAAGTGGATGTGAGCCGCGACGTCGGCCAGCCGCGCCCATGGCGAGGCAGCGGCCGATGGGCGATGCGGGACATCGTTCGAGGCCGCCAACACAGCCAGGGGTGCGGCTGGCCCCGTCCCCCGTACCCTATCGCAGGCCCCGCATGGGGCCTGCTCCTGCTCGGCGTTCCGCCGAGCAGAGGGTGGAGCCGGCAAGGGGCGGCGCCCGGCGCGATACTGCGTTGAGCTCCTCGTCAATAGTGCCGCTATTGCCATCGTCGCTCTCCTTGTCTCGCTTGGGCGGCGCCCCTTGCGCGGCCGCACCCCACTTTGAAAACAGACCCTAGACGGAGTCCCCGTCCCGCAGCAGCCGCCAGGCGGCGAGTCCCAGGATCAGCACGGCGGCGCCGGCCAGCCAGGGCATCCAGGGGCGGGCCCGTTCGCCGGAGCCCACCCGGCGGGGCCGGCCGTCCGGATCAGGCCCTTCGGGGCCGAGCGCCAGGGGCTCGGCGGCCAGGAGGAGGCGGCTGGAGGGCAGGGCGCCCAGGTCGCCGGGCGCGGGCGGGGCCTCGCCGCCCAGGTGCAGCGCGTAGGCCTGGCCCGCCTCCGCCGGGAAGAGCAGCACCTGGCGGCGGATCCGGACCGCCGCCGATTCGGGCCGGGCGCCCGCCGGCAGGCGGAGGGTCACCCGCCGCGCGAGGGTGGGCGGCAGGGAGAGGCGGGTGGCGCGGGAGCCGAGTGCCGGGAGGTTCCAGACCGGTTCGGGCACAGGCTCGAAGGCCCCGTCGTCCAGGGCCGCCTCGATGCGCAGGGGCGCGGCGGGCGGCGCCAGCGTGAGGTCCAGCCCCACGATGCGATCCGCCTGGGGCAGGGTGAGCCGCCACGCCCCGGCCCGGTCGGGCACCGGCTCCAGGGGGACCGCCAGGGCCTGCTCGGGCGTCAGGGCCTCCGGTCCCGTCTCCGCGGACACGCGCAGGCCCGTGATCCGGGGGGCCCGGCCCTGATCTGCGCGGAGGGCGATCCGGTAGCGCTCCCCGTCCCAGGGAAGGTCCAGATGGGCCCGGTGGCCCGAGGGCGCGAGGTCGTAGAGGTGCGCGGGGGGCGGGGCGTCGAAGGCGAGGAAGGCGCCGCCCGGGCGTTGCCGCGCGGCCTCCACCGTGGCCACCCAGGGGGCGGCGCCCGCCAGGTCGAGGTCGATGCGCAGCTTCGCCCGCTCGCCCACGCGCCAGCCCGCGGGCAGCTTCACGCCGAATTCCGCGCTGGGGCGGCCCTGGGAGTCCGTGCCCAGGACCGGGTGGTCCAGGTCCAGGGGCTGGGGCGCCCACAGGCCCTCGCGGGCCAGGAGGAAGGGCACGCTGCGGCCGGCGGCATCGGAGATCCACAGGCCCTTGGTGTCCGCCTGGGCGGCGGCATCCAGGGGCAGGCGGGCCCAGCCGCTGGCGGTGGGGGCCGTGATGACGCGGCGGCGGAGGCCGGTGGCGTCCTCCTTCGCGCAGGCCAGGGTCAGGAGGACGAGGAGGGGAGCGAGGCGCGCGGGGTT
>JAJYBX010000243.1 GCA_021778785.1 Acidobacteriota bacterium | reverse complement strand
AGCTCCCTCGTCATGTTCGCGGGCGGCGTGCTGGGCATCATGTTCGTGGCCCTCCTGCGCCGCGTGATGGTGGAGGATGCGGAGCTGCCCTATCCCGAGAGCCTGGCGGCCGCCGAGATCCACAAGGCCGGGGCCCGGGGCGGCAGCGGCACCAAGTTCCTCTTCGGCGCCATGGGCATCGCGGCCGTGATCCAGGGCCTGGTCCAGGTGCAGCTCTTCGCCACGGCCTGGGAGAAGTTCGTCCAGTTCAAGGTGGCCAGCATCAACCTGGTGCAGGGCCTCAAGGCCAAGGTGGCCGGCGGCCTGCTGCTCAGCTCCCCCGGCATCAGCCCGGCCTACATGGGCGTGGGCTACATCATCGGGCCCAAGCTCGGCGCCCTGAACTTCTCCGGCGGCGTCCTGGCCTGGGGCCTGCTGGTGCCCATGATCACCTACTTCCTGGCGCCCGGCGTCTTCCCGAACGGGGCCTCGAACGGCGACTGGATCGCCCTCTCCTACTCGGTGTGGATGAACATCGTCCGGCCCATCGCCATCGGCGGCATGCTGGTGGGCGCCGGCTTCACCCTCTTCAAGATGCGCAAGAGCCTGGCCACGGGCCTCACCCGCTCCGTCTCCGACGTGAAGAAGGCCGCCGCCGGCGAGCACACCGTGGAGCGCATCAACAAGGACCTGCCCTTCACCTGGGTGCTGCTGGGCATCGGCTTCGCGGCCGTGGTGACCTTCCTGGTGACCTGGAAGATCTTCGCCGTGGCCCCCCTGGTCTCCCTCGTGGCGGCCCTGGTGATGGTCATCCTCGGCTTCTTCTTCGCCGCCATCAGCGGCTACCTGGTCGGCATCATGGGCTCGAGCAACAACCCCATCTCCGGCCTCACCCTCACGGCCCTGGTCGTCACCGCCCTGGTGATGGTGGCCCTGGGCGTGAAGGGCAACGCGGGCGTGGCGGCGGTGCTCGGCGTGGCGGCCATCGTGTGCGTGAGCGCCGCGGTCGCCGGCGAGATGCTCCAGGACCTCAAGGCCGGTCACATCCTGGGCGGCACCCCCTGGCGCATGGAGATCGGCGACATCATCGGCGTGGCCCTGGTCTCCTTCGTCCTCTTCATCCCCCTGATGGTGCTCCACGAGGGCGACATCAAGGCCCAGGCCACCCAGAAGCTGGCCCAGCTCCAGGCCCAGCAGGTGCAGACGGTGACCGCCACCGACGGCAAGGTCTACACCCTGGACCAGGTGAAGGCCCTCCCCGCCGACCAGGAGAAGACCGTCCTCGGCCTCGACGCCGGTTTCGGCTCCAAGCAGCTGGCGGCCCCCCAGGCCGGCCTCATGGCGCTGCTGAGCAAGGGCATCGTCGAGGGGAAGATGGCCTGGCCGCTCATCATCGTGGGCATGATGCTGGGCCTCGCCTTCATCCTCATGCAGGTGAAGAGTCCGATGCTCGTCTCGGTGGGCATGTATCTGCCCCTGGAGACCACCTTCGCCATCTTCCTGGGCGGCGTCATCAAGGGCGTCGTGACCATGGCGGCCGAGCGCCGGGGCCTGAACGAGGCCCAGAAGGTGCGGGTGGAGAACAACGGCGTGCTGCTGGCGGCCGGCCTCATCGCCGGCGAGGCCCTGGTGGGCCTGCTCTTCGCGTCCCTGGCCTTCTTCGACGTGAACTTCCGCCTGACCCGCTTCATCTGGGGCCAGGGCAACGCCCCCGGCGCCTTCTGGATCAGCATCCTGATCCTGCTCGGCATCGCCGTCTACCTGGTGAGGGTGCCCCTGGCCAACGCCGGCGCCGCCGACGAGCCCGCTCCGCCCAGCGCGAATTTCTAGTGACCGAGGTTTAAAGAAACACCGCCAAGACGCCAAGACGCCAAGGAATGCATTTCATTCTTTACTTGGCGTTCTTGGCGTTCTTGGCGGTGATCTTTCCTGGTGAGGTCTCCATGGTGTTCCCCGATGAAACCTTCCTCGCCCTCGTGCCCGTCCAGGCCCTGGCCTCGGAACCCGGGGAGGACGGCACCGTCGTCCTAATCCGGCCCAAGGTCCTGTCCCCTCGCTGGGGCTGGCTGGTCCGTCTCATGGCCAGGCCCAACTACCGCGTGAAGCTGGACGCCCGGGGCACGGCGGTCTGGCAGGCCTGTGACGGCACCCGGACGATCGGACAGGTGGCCGAGGGCATCGCCGCCGCCTTTCCTCAGGAGGCCGACACCACCCGCCGGACGGCCCTCTTCATTCGCGAGCTGGCCCTGGGAAAATTCATCCTGTTCGTGTAGGCGCCGCGCGGGGACCTGACGCCAACCGCGGGGGATGCGGAGGGATATAACCTCTGCGTTCTCTGCGTTCTCTGCGGGGAACAAGCCGTTGCATCGCCTCGCCCCGGGCCCGCTATGCTGTTCCCCCGGAGGCGTCTCCATGGCCAGGCAGGCGAAGGAGGAGGGTCAGGTCCTCACCCGCAAGCGGGAGAAGGTGCAGGAACCGGGGATGTGGAAGGTGCTCCTCCACAACGACGACTACACCACCCAGGAATTCGTGGTGTGGCTCCTGAAGACCGTCTTCCGCAAGCCCGAGACCGAGGCCACGGTCATCATGCTGGCCGTCCACCGGGCGGGCATCGGCGTGGCCGGGGTCTACACCCGCGATGTGGCGGAGACCCGGGCGGAGAAGGCCCGCCAGCTGGCGGAGCGCCAGGGCTTCCCCCTTCTCTGCACCGTGGAGGCCGAGGATGCCTGAGATTCCGAGCCTGAGCCCCGAGCTGGATCCCGAGCTGAACCGGGGCTTCCAGCGGGCCTTCGAGCTGGCCCGCGCCCGCCGCCACGAGGACGTGGCCCTGGAGCACCTGCTGCTGGCCCTCCTGGAGGACGCCCACGCCGCCCCGGTCCTCAAGGCCTGCGGCGTGAAGCTGGCGGCCCTGCGGGCCGACCTGGAGGCCATCCTCGACCGGATCTTCGAGCGGGTGCCCGGGAGCGAGGTCGTGCAGCCCCACAGCACCCTGGGCTTCGTCCGGGTGGTGGAGCGGGCCCTCATGCACGCCCTCAGCGCGGGCCAGCGCACCGTCCGCGGCGGGGAGCTGCTGCCGGCGATGCTGGAGGAGCCGGACAGCCCGGCCCGGCACCTGCTGGAGCAGCACGGCGTGAAGCGCCTGGCCCTGCTGAAGGCCCTCAGCCACGGGCCCGCCGCCCCGAAGCAGCACGCCCGGAAGCAGGCCCCGACGGAGGCCGACGAGGACGAGGAAGACGGGGAGGCGGCGGGGGCGGTTGATCCCCTGGAAGCCTACGCCACGGATCTGGTGGCCCGGGCCGCCGCGGGCCGCCTGGATCCCCTGGTGGGCCGCGAGGCGGAGATCACCCGCATGGCCCAGGTGCTGTGCCGGCGCCGGAAGAACAACCCGCTCCTGGTGGGCGAATCCGGCGTGGGCAAGACGGCCCTGGTGGAGGGCCTGGCCCGGCGCATCCACGAGGGGAAGGTGCCCGAGACCCTGAAGGAGGCCCGCATCTTCGCCCTGGACCTGGGCGCGCTGCTGGCCGGAAGCCGCTACCGGGGCGACTTCGAGGAGCGGCTCAAGGCCGTGCTCAAGGCCCTGGAGGAGCAGCCCGGCGCCATCCTCTTCGTGGACGAGCTGCACACCATCGTCGGCGCCGGCGCCACCAGCGGCGGGGCCATGGACGCGGCCAACCTCCTGAAGCCGGCCCTGGCCTCCGGCGACCTGCGCTGCATCGGCGCCACCACCTTCCAGGACCTGAAGGGCTCCCTGGACCGGGACCGGGCCCTGGCCCGGCGCTTCCAGGTGGTGGAGGTCTCCGAGCCCACCGAGGCGGAGGCCCTGGCCGTGCTGCAGGGCCTGAAGGCCGCCTACGAGTCCCACCATGGCATCAAGTACGACGACGGGGCCCTGGAGGCGGCCGTGCGCCTGGCCGCCAAGCACCTGCCGGAGCGGAAGCTGCCGGACAGCGCCCTGGATGTGCTGGACGAGGCCGGGGCCGCCCAGAAGCTGCTGCCCCGCCGCAGCCGGGCCAAACGGGTGGGGCCGGGCGAGGTCGAGGCCGTGGTGGCCCGCATGGCCCGGGTGCCCGTGGCTTCCGTGAGTGCCGACGACCGGGAGGCCCTGGCGAACCTGGAGACGGCCCTCAAGGCCCAGATCTACGGCCAGGACCCGGCCTGCGAGGCCGTGGCCGGCGCCCTGCA
>JAJYBX010000242.1 GCA_021778785.1 Acidobacteriota bacterium | reverse complement strand
CGTCGCCGGCGGCGTAGAGCAGGGGGAGGGGCTGCCCCTTCGGCAGGGGCACGGTCGCCGCGTCGATGTCGTGGTCCTCGAAGCCCAGCACCCCGGGCCACAGGCCGCGGCTCGGGCGGGCGCCGGCGCCGAGGAGCTGGGGCGGGAAGGCGTCCTTCCGCCAGCGCTCCATGGCCTGGAGGGGGGCGAGGCCCATGCGGCTCCACACCACGAGCTGGTAGGTCATGGGCTGGGTCACCACGCGGTAGCCCTGCGGCGGCTGGGACTGCAGGCGGGCCGGGGGCACGCCGATGCTGAGCCAGCCTTTCTGGAGGGCCTGGGCCACGGCCTGGCTGTCGCCGAGGATCCGGAAGTGCAGGCCTTCGATGGTGGGCTTGAGGAAATGGTCGCGGCGCAGGAGGCGCCATTCGCCGCCGTCGTGCCGCAGGAGGAAGGGGCCGGTGCCGCGGTCCGGGTGGCCGCGCTGGGCGATGGGGATGCGGGCCAGCGCCATGAGCAGACGGCCCGGGGCCATGGGCGACTGGATCGCCACCTGGCCGTCCTTCAACTCGACGCGGGCGCCCTCCAGGATGGCGCGCTTGGTGGGGCTGGCCTTGGGATCGGCCAGGATGGCCTGGAGGGTCCAGACCGCGTCCTCCGCCTCGGCGGGGCTGCCGTCGGTGAAGCGGGCATCCTTGCGGAGCCTGAAGAGGAAGGTGCCGTCCTTCACCTTCCAGGAGGCGGCCAGGCGGGGCACCACCTTGCCCGCGGCATCGAGGCCCACGAGGGCATCCCCCGTGAGGGCCTGGAGGATCGCCTGCTCATAGCCCTCGCCCTTCACGAAATCCAGGGGGCCCGGGTCCCGCGCGAAGCTCTCCTCCACCATCTGGGCATGGGCCACGAGGGTGGCCAGGGAGAGCAGGAGGATGGCGAGTTTGTTCCGCATGAGGTGATTCCTGAATTTTCCCAGGATGCGCCGGTGGGCGGGGCTTGCCAAGTCCCTTCGGAGCGTGCGGACCCGGATCCGGGATGGGTGTTGCTACTCTGAACAGGGGGAATCCTTGGCGGACGCATCGACATCCAGGCGCTTCTGGTGGTGGCCCCTCCTGGCCCGCCACCGGCGGAAGCTCTACGGGGGGCTGGCGGCCACGGTCTGGTGCAGCGTGGCGGCCTCGGTGGTGCCCTTCTGGTCCGGCAAGGCCGTCCACGCCCTGGAACTCCGCGACTGGCACGGCTCCCGGATCTACCTCCTCTGGATGCTGGCCTTCACCCTGACCGCGGGCATCGGCCGCTACTTCATGCGGAACACCCTCATCGGCCTCAGCCGCGAGGTGGAGCGGGAGCAGCGGGAGGGCCTGTACACCTACCTCCTGGGCCGGCCCTTCGCCTTCTACGAGCGGCAGCGGGTGGGCGACCTCATGTCCCGGGTGGGCGACGACGTGGGCACCGTCCGCATGGCCACGGGGCCCGGCCTCATGAGCTTCCTGCAGGTGGTGTCCATCCTGCCCGTCACCCTGGCCCTGATGATCCACATCAACTGGCGGCTCACCCTCGCGGTGATGCTGCCCTTCTCCTTCCTGGCCCTGGGCTTCTACCTCATCGGGAAGGCGAGCCACGCCATCCAGCAGAAGCTGCAGCTGGCCTTCTCGGCCCTCTCCACCTTCAGCCACGAGACCATCAGCGGCGAACGGGTGGTGCAGGCCTTCGGGCTGGAGGAGGCCCGGGTGGGCCACTTCCGGGAGCTGAGCCTCCGCCACGCCGAACTCAGCATGAAGCAGACAGTGGTGTTCAGCGCCTACGCGCCCCTGTCGGCCTTCATCAGCGGTGTCTCCGCCCTGGTGCTGGTGACCTACGGCGGCAGCCTGATGGTGCGGGGGGTCCTCGACCTGGGCGATCTCACGGCCTTCACGGGATTCCTGGTGGCCCTGGCCTGGCCCATGATGAGCCTGGGCTGGTCCGTGAACCTCTTCCAGCGGGCCCGGGCGGGCCAGGAGCGCATCGACTACGTGCTGCACAGCCCCGAGCCCGCCCTGCCTCCCGCCGCGCCCATCGCCCTTCCGGAGGAGCCCGCCGCCCTCGTCCTGGAGGCCGCCGTCCACCGCTTCGACAGTGGTCGGGGCCTGGGGCCCCTGGACCTGGACCTGGCCCCCGGCGACAGCCTCGCCGTGGTGGGTGGGATCGGATCGGGGAAGCCCCTGCTCCTGCAGATGCTCGCCGGACTGCGCGAACCCCAGGCGGGGCGCCTGCAGGTGGACGGAGCGACCCTCGACGAGACGGGCCTCCGGCGCCACTGGGCCGGCCTCGGCTGGGTGCCCCAGGAGGCCTTCCTGTTCTCCGACACGCTGCGCCTGAACCTGGCCATGGGCCGCCCCGAGGCCACGGAGGAGGAGATCTGGGACATCGCCCGGGTGGTCTGCCTGGACGAGCTGATCCAGCGGCTGCCCCAGGGGCTCGACACCGTGGTGGGCGAGCGGGGCGTGGCCCTCAGCGGCGGCGAGCGCCAGCGGGCCGCCCTGGCCCGGGCCCTGCTGCGCCACCCCCGGGTGCTGCTGCTGGATGACGCCCTGTCCGCCGTGGACGCGGAGACGGAGAGCCGCATCCTGGAGAACCTCCGGACCTTCCTGGGCAAGTCCACCCTGGTGCTGGCCACCCACCGCGTCTTCGTGGCCGAGACCTGCGCCCGGGTGCTGGTGCTCCACGAGGGCAAGGTCCAGCAGCTCGGCACTCCGGAGGACCTGGCCGCCCAGCCGGGCACCTACGCCCGCCTGAAGCAGCTGCAGAGCCTGGAGCGGGAGCTGGTCCGGGGAGCGTGACCCCCCGCCTCAGCTTCCTTCGCGGAAGGTCACCTTGTTGATCTCGGCGAAGGTCGTGATCCCCAATCGGACTTTCTCGATGGCGCTGTCGCGGAGGAACTGCATGCCGCCACGGCGCGCGGCGGCCTTGACCTCGCGGACGGGGGCCCGCTGCACCAGCAGTTCCCGCAGCTCGTCGTTGAGGCCCATGAACTCGATGATGGCCTGCCGGCCGCGGAAGCCGGTCCCGTGGCAGTCCACGCAGCCCACCCGGTCGAAGAGGGTGGCGCTGCGCAGCCAGGCCTCGTCCACGCCGTTCTCCTCCAGCTCCTGGGGGTTGGGCGGCGGGGCGGGGCGCTTGCATTTGGGGCAGAGCACGCGCACCAGGCGCTGGGCCAGGATGCAGTTCAGCGAGGACACGAAGTTGTAGACCTCGACCCCCATGTGCTGGAAGCGGCCCAGCACGTCCAGCACGTTGTTGGCGTGGACCGTGGTGAAGACCAGGTGGCCCGTGAGGGCCGACTGGATGGCGATCTGGGCCGTTTCGGGGTCGCGGATCTCGCCCACGAGGATCTTGTCGGGGTCGTGGCGGAGGATGCTGCGGAGGCCCAGGGCGAAGGTGAGGCCCTTCTTCTCGTTCACGGGGATCTGGGTGACGCCCTCGAGCTGGTACTCGACGGGATCCTCGATGGTGATGATCTTGTCCTCGGGGGCCTTGATCTCGCTGAGCACGGCGTAGAGGGTGGTGGTCTTGCCCGATCCCGTGGGGCCCGTCACCAGGAACATGCCGTAGGGCTCGCGGGCGAAGCGCCGCAGGCGCTGCAGCTCGTGGGCGGAGAAGCCGAGGATCTCCAGGGTGAGGGACTGGAACTCCTCGGTGAGGTTCTCCTTGTCCAGGATGCGGATGACCGCGTCCTCGCCGTGGATGGTGGGCATGATGCTGACGCGGAAGTCGATGGCCCGGCCGCGCACCTTGAGCTTGAACCGGCCGTCCTGGGGCTTGCGCTTCTCGGCGATGTCCAGCTCGGACATGACCTTGATGCGGCTGATGATGGGCGAGGCGAAGCGCCGGTCGATGGGATCGGCGGCGGGGTAGAGGCTGCCGTCGATGCGGTACTTGATCTGGAAGCCCGTGGCCGTGGTCTCCAGGTGGATGTCGGAGGCGCGCCGCTGCAGGGCGTTGAAGACCGTGGTGTCCACCAGGCGGACAATGGGGGCCTCGTCCTTGTCCGTCAGGCGCTCCAGGTCGAGCACCTCGTCGTCCAGATCCTCCTCGTGGAGCACCTGGATCTTGAGGGCCTCGCCGGCCTCGTCCATGACCTTCTGGCCGCTCTCGGACTTCTTCAGCACTTCCTGGATCTGGGCCTGGGGGGCGCCGGCGAAACGCAGGGGGCGCTTGAG
>JAJYBX010000241.1 GCA_021778785.1 Acidobacteriota bacterium | reverse complement strand
CCGCTTCATGGAGCGCGATCTCCGGGACTTCCTGCAGCGCCAGGGGACACCCCTCACGGAGCACGATGTGGCGGAATACATGGAGGCGCTGCTGGTGGGCACGAAGGAGCGGCTGGAGGGGCTGCTGGCGGCCCGCTTCCCCCAGGTGGCCAGCCTCAGCAGCGGCTCCTACCGGGTGCCCGCGGGGAAGTCCGGGGAGACCACCACCCGGGTGCGGCCCGACACGCTGCCCGGCCTGGACCCCGCTCCCGAGGATCCGCCTGCCGTCCCGCGCCCGCGCTGGCTGTTGCCGGTGATCCTCGCGCTCACGGCCATGCTGGCGACCCTCCTCTGGATCGCCTCCCGGAGCTGATCCCCAGCACTGGGGATTCAGGATAGACTCGGCTTTCGCTTCCCCTGTTCCATTCCCGCATTCCGGAGTTCCCCATGGATCTGAGCCAGGATCAGCACGCCTTCTACGAGACCACCCGCGATCGCTGCCGCCAGGAAGTGGAGCAGATCAACAACACCATCGCCTCTGAGGTGCAGCGGGTGAAGGATCTCCTCACCAGCCTGAGCAACCGGAAGACCGCCGTCCTGCAGATGTACGGCGCCGCCTGCGAGGTACTGGGCGTGGAGAACGACCTGGCCGAAGAGTCCGGGATCGACATCGAGTTCTGAGCGACCGCCGGGTGGCGGAGGACGCTCCGGGGGAGCGTCCGGAGCAGGGACCCGGCGAGGAGCTCATGCCATGCGACCGCCGGGGCGAAGTCTAGGCGGGTGGCGAGGGACGCTGCGGCGCAGCGTTCCGAGCCGGGCACCCGCCAGTCTGAGCATCACGCCCGGGACGGCCCGCGCCCTACCGCTTCAGGTTGGCCAGCGGCGCCGCGCACTTCCGGCAGTTGGAGAGGTGCGGCGGGTTCTTCTCCCCGCAGTGGCTGCAGACCTGGACGCGGGCCTGCTTCCGGCGCCACAGGCGCAGGTAGAGGATGCCGAGGACGATCACCAGGAGCAGTCCCTTCTGCCAGCCCTGGAGGACGATGCCCGTGGGGCTCCAGGGCTTCTCGGGCTTGGCGGGCTGTTCCTGCAGGCTGATGGCGGGCTGGCGGGCGATCATGGCTCGGAGCCCTCCTCGGGGGACGCCGCCTCGGCGGATCCGGTTTCGGCGGAGTCGGGCTCCATCGCCAGGAGGCCCTCTCCGAAGAGCCCGTCCTCGGGCAGGGGCGGCTCCAGGGCGGCCAGGGCCTCGACCTCCAGGCGGCCCTCGCCGAAATCGCCGAGCTGGGGCAGGTCGTGGAGGCTCCTCAGGCCGAAGTGCAGGAGGAAGGCCTGGGTGGTGGCGTACATCATGGGCCGCCCCACGACCGGCTTGCGGCCGGCGGACGTGATGAGCTGCCGCTCCATGAGGCTCTTCACCTGGTTGGCGCTGCTGGTGACGCCGCGGATGGCGTTCAGCTCCGTGATGGTGACGGGCTGGCGGTAGGCGATGATGGCCAGGGTCTCGATCTGGGCCGGCGTGAGCTTGCCGCTGCGGGTCACGGTCACGAGCTTGGCGACCATCTCCTTGTAGACGGGGCTGGTGGCCATGCGCCAGCCGCCGCCCACTTCCAGCAGCCGCAGGCCGCTGGCGCCCTGCAGCCGCTCCTGCAGCTTCTCGATGCCCTGCTGCAGGGCCCCGTCGCCGAGACCCGTCAGCTCCCGCAGGCGGGCCAGATCCAGCACCTCGCCCGCCGCCGTGAAGAGCGCCTCCAGGGCGCCCGGAAGGTCACCGCCCTCGTCCCAGAGGGGGTCCTGGTGGAAGATCTCCGTGTCGTTCACCGGTACTCCCCCAGCCGCTGACCCACGTGCACCTCACCCTCCGTGTGGATTGGAACCCAGTCCTTCGCCCGCGGCCCGCCCACCAGCACCACCACGGTGGAGCCGAACTCGAAGGTGCCCAGGTCGTCGCCGGGCGCGCAGGGCAGGAGATCCACCGAGAATCCACCGTCCTTCGGCAGGCTGCGGCCCGCGAGCCAGCGGGGATCGATCACCACCCCGCCCACATGGGTGGCGCCCACCAGCACGGCGGCCACCTCCAGGCCCTCGTCGGGGCCCGTGCCCAGGGCGGTCCAGGTGGCGCGGCGGTTGCGCTCGTAGAGGCGCGCCACGGCCCCGGTGCTGGCGTCGTTCACGGGCCACAGCTCGCCCTCCACCCGGGAGACGGCCGTGACGCGGCCTTCGATGGGCACGTGGATGCGGTGGTAGTCCTTGGGGGCCAGGTAGAGGGTGAGGTAGTGGCCGCCCTCGAAGCGCCGGGCCCCGGGATCGTGCTTCAGCAGTTCCGTGATGCGGTAGGGCAGGCCCTTGGCCTGGATGGCCGTGTCCCGTTCGATGGTGCCGCAGGCGATGATCCGGGCATCCACGGGGCTGTTCACGAAGCCCGGGATGGGGGCCGCCTGGGGCCGCAGGCCGGGCTTCAGCCGCCGGGTGAAGAGGGCCTGGAGGCTGGGGTACTGGTCCAGGGGGAACTCCGCCTCGGCCATGTCCAGGTGGTAGGCCCGGGCGAAGCGGCCCAGCAGGGGCGTCCGCCAGGCCACGGGCAGGTCGCGCTCGGCCGCCCAGCCCACCACGGCGGATCCCAGCCGCTTGGGATAGAAGCCGAGCAGACGCAGGGACAGGGGCCCGGGCGTGCGCAGCAGCACGTACGCCATCCAGAGGAGGGCGAGGGCCAGCGCGGCGCGCGCGGGGGAGGGCCAGTCGATGGGCATCCCGCCAGGATAACCCGGGACGGGCCCGGGTTCCGCTTCCGCCGGGGGCGCGGCCGGGCGACCATGCCTCCATGGGCACCGTCTCGCTCCCGCTCCTCTCCGCCGCCTGGGCGGGGTACGGCCTGCTCCATTCCCTTCTGGCGTCCCTCAGCGTGAAGCGCCGGGTGGCGGCGCGCTGGCCCCGCCTCATGCCGGCCTACCGGCTGCTCTACAACCTGGTGGCCCTGGCCACCCTGGCGCCCTTCGCCTGGTGGCTGCTGCGGGATCCCGGACCCTTCCTCTGGCGTTGGTCCGGGCCCTGGCGCTGGGCGGCGGATGGCCTGGGGCTCGCTGCCCTGGCGGCGCTCCTCCTGCCGGGAAGCCCCTACGACACGGCGGCCTTCCTGGGCTGGCGTTCCTGGCGGGACCATCGGACTGACGCTGGGGACGGGGAGCCCTTCCGCATCGGGTTCCTCCACCGCTTCGTGCGCCATCCCTGGTACGCCCTGTCGCTGGTGCTGCTCTGGACCCGGGACATGACGGCCCTGCGCCTGGTCTCGGCCCTGTGGATCACGGCCTACTTCCTGGTCGGTTCGCGGCTGGAGGAGCGGAAGCTCGAAGCCTTCCACGGCGACCGCTACCGCCGCTACCGGGCCCGGGTGGCCGGCCTGGTGCCCCTTCCCTGGAAGACCCTGAGCCGGGTCGAGGCCCGGGATCTGGAGGCCGGATGCGCTGGACCCGATTGACCCCCCGCGAAGCCCGCCGCATGCCCTGGAAGAACGGCGGCGGCACCACCCTGGAACTGGCCGTGGAGCCGGCGGATGCCACCGTGGACACCGGCTTCGCCTGGCGTCTCAGCAGCGCCGAGGTGGCCCTGTCCGGGCCCTTCTCGGCCTTCCCGGGGCTCGAGCGCACCCTGCTGCTGCTGGCCGGCGATGGCTTCCGCCTAGACTTCGGCGGGCGCGGCGTCGTGACCCTGGATCAGCCGCTCGAACCGGTCCGCTTCTCCGGCGACTGGCCCGCGGAGGCCACCCTGCTCGGCGGGCCCTGCGTGGATTTCAACCTGATGGCGGATCCCGCCCGCTGCCGGGCGCGGCTGGAGGTCCTGCGGCTGGATGCCGCCCGCCGCCTGGCCCTTGGTGCCCGGACCGTGCTCCTCTTCGTGGGCCGGGGCGTGGCCTCCGTACCCGCCCTGGACCTGCACCTGGGGCACGGCCATCTCCTCCGTGTCGAGGGCGGGACGGGAGACTTGGCCCTCGTGCCGGGCTACGGTGGGGCTTCGGTGATCCTGGTGGAGGTGGATTAACGTCCCACGACCAGGATCCGGAAGCTGTCCGGCACCAGGCCGGGCCGCTGCCGGGGGGCGCCTGGCGCCTGGGCGGGCGCGGGCTGGAAGTCGGCGGTGGGCAGGTAGAGGCGGTGGGTGGCCTCGTCCAGGGCCATGGTGCGGGCGCCGCGCTGGGTGGGT
>JAJYBX010000240.1 GCA_021778785.1 Acidobacteriota bacterium | reverse complement strand
GGTCTGCTTCGATGCGGGGGCCAGCACCGGCGGCTTCACGGACTGCCTGCTCCAGCGCGGCGCGGCGCGGGTCTACGCGGTGGATGTGGGCACCAACCAGCTCCACTGGAAGCTGCGCTCCGATCCCCGGGTGGTGTCCATGGAGCAGGTGAACCTCCGCACCTGGGATCCGGCGGCCATCCCCGAGCGCTGCGCCCTCCTGGTGGCGGATCTGAGCTTCATCTCCCTGCGCCTGGCCATCCCCCCGGTGCTGCCGAGCCTTGCCGCCGGCGCCCAGGCCGTGCTGCTGGTGAAGCCCCAGTTCGAGGCGGGCCGGGAGGACGTGGGCGCCGGCGGCATCGTCCGCGAGCCGGCCGTCCACCGGCGTGTGCTGGAGGAGGTCTGGGCCTTCTTCGCAGCCACGGAGCTGAGGCCCCAGGCCCTGGCCGAAAGCCCCATCAAGGGTGGCGAGGGCAACACGGAGTTCCTCCTTCGGCTGGCCCTCGGTGGCCAGGCCGGCGACCTTGAATCGGAACTGCGGGCCCTGGGGCTGGGCTGACCGGCTTCAGATCTGGGGGTCCAGCCAGGGCAGGACGGAGCTGGGGCGACCGGGGACATTGCCCACCCGCACCGCCACCACCACGATCCAGCCCGCGGGGCGCTGGAGGGACCGCAGGTTCAGGGTGAGCGTCTCGCCCGGCCCGGGCAGATCCGGCCGGCTGCGCTCCAGCACCACCTCGCCCCGGCTGAAGACCTCCTCCGGCGTGGGGCGGGCAAGGCCCAGGGGCAGGTAGAGCACCCGCACCTGCTCCACGCCCACCAGGGGCTCCCCCCGCACGTCCAGGGTGGGCAGGGTCACGGCCAGGACCCGGAGCGCGTCCATCCGGACCTCCGCCGCCTGGGCCGCGGCCCGGGGCCGGGGGATGGGATCGCCCTTCCGCCCGCAGTGGACTGCCAGGATGGCGAGGGTGAAGGCGGCCAGGGGCTTTGCTAGGCTGGAGGGACGCATCGTGCCTCCATCATGCCCGATCCCGCGAAGGAACCTGCCATGCCCGTGACCAAAGTGCTGATTGCGAACCGGGGCGAGATCGCGTGCCGCGTCATCCGGACCTGCAGAGAGATGGGGATCCGCACCGTGGCGGTGTACTCCGAAGCCGACCGGGCCGCCCTCCATGTGCGCATGGCGGACGAGGCCTATTGCATCGGACCCGCCCCGGCCCGCGAGAGCTACCTGGTGGTGGAGAAGCTGCTGGACGTCTGCCGGCGCAGCGGCGCCGACGCCGTGCATCCGGGCTACGGCTTCCTCTCCGAGAACGCCGAGGCCGCCCGGGCCTTCGAGGCCGCGGGCGTCACGTTCATCGGTCCCCGACCCGAGTCCATCGTGAGCATGGGCTCCAAGACGGCGGCCCGCGAGGTGGCCATCGCCGCGGGCTGTCCCGTGGTGCCGGGCGTCCAGGAGACCATGAGCGACGAGGATCTGCTGGTCGCGTCGACGAAGATCGGCTTCCCCGTGATGCTCAAGGCCGCCATGGGCGGCGGCGGCAAGGGCATGCGTCTCGTCCACAAGCCCGAGGACTTCGCCTCCTCCCTGGCCCGGGCCAGGGGCGAGGCCCTCTCCTCCTTCGGCGACGACAGCGTGTACGTCGAGAAGGCCATCGTCCAGCCCCGGCACATCGAGATCCAGATCTTCTCGGATGCCCACGGCAACCACGTCTACCTGCACGAGCGCGAGTGCTCCGTGCAGCGCCGGCACCAGAAGGTCATCGAGGAGGCCCCCAGCCCCCATGTGACGCCGGAGATGCGCAAGGCCATGGGCGAGGCCGCCCTCAAGGTGGCCCGGGCCGTGAACTACCGCGGCGCCGGCACCATCGAATTCCTGGCGGACGCGGACCGGAACTTCTACTTCCTGGAGATGAACACCCGCCTCCAGGTGGAGCATCCCGTCACCGAGTGGATCACGGGCCTGGACCTGGTGAAGTGGCAGATCCTCGTGGCCCGCGGCGAGAAGCTTCCGCTCACCCAGGAGCAGATCCCCCTCCACGGCTGGGCCATGGAGTGCCGCGTCTACGCCGAGGATCCCGACAAGAACTTCATGCCCAGCCCGGGCCGCATCACCTTCCTGAAGGCCCCCGGCGGCCGGAATGTGCGGGACGACAGCGGCGTGTACGAGGGCGCCGAGGTGCCCATGTTCTACGACCCCATGATCAGCAAGCTGAGCACCTGGGGGCCGACGCGGATCGAGGCCATCGACCGCATGCGGGCCGCCCTGGGCGAGTACCGCATCGGCGGCATCCGGCACAACATCGCCTTCCACGAGGTGCTGATGGAGCACGAGCCCTTCCGGAAGGGCGACCTGCACACAGGCATGCTGGACAAGCCCTTCTGGAAGAAGAAGGGGCCGGGGCCCGACCTCCAGTTCGCCGTGGCGGCCGCCCTCCTCCACGACCTGGAGAGCGAGGAACGCCGGGCCGCCCAGCCCGCCGGCAGCGGCGAGGGCAAGCCCGACGCATGGAAGCACTGGGGCCGGTTCAACCGGCTCTAGACCTGGGATCCGACAAGCACACCCCGCAGGAACGAGGCCCCGAATGAAGCGCACCCTGACCTTCGGCAAGGAACAGCACGAGGTGGAACTGCTCCGCCAGGACGGGGCCCTCACCCTGGTCTGGGAGGGCGAGGCCCATCCCATCGACATCCGGGAAGTGGAGCCGGGCTGCTATTCCATCCTCATGGACGGCCGCTCCGTGGAAGTGCTCCTGGATCCCGCCAAGTCCCCGGATCCCGATGCCCACGCCTTCCGGGTGATGGTCTATGACGGCGTCTACGAGTTCGCCCTGGCCGACCCCCGCCGGGCCCTCCTGGCCGGCGGCGGGGCCGGCGCGGGCGCCGGCGGCACCCTGACCTCCCCCATGCCCGGCAAGGTGGTCAAGCTCCTCGTGGCCGCCGGCGAGGCCGTGCAGGAGGGCCAGACCCTTCTCATCCTCGAAGCCATGAAGATGCAGAACGAGTACAAGAGCCCCTCCGCGGGGACCGTGGCCAAGCTGTACGTGCAGGAGGGCAGCACGGTGGAGACCGCCTCGCCCATGGTGGAGCTCGCGGCTCCGGACGCAGGCTAGCGGGAGGTCTTGCGTATCCGCGCAGCGGATACCAAGAGGATGCAGAACGAGTACAAGAGCCCCTCCGGGGGGACCGTGGCCAAGCTGTACGTGCAGGAGGGCAGCACCGTGGAGACCGCCTCGCCCATGGTCGAGCTCGCGGCCCCGGACGCAGGCTGAAGGAAAATTTATGCGCGCCCACCCGGGCTGAAACGAAGCATCGGCGGATAGAACCGGAGTCAAGTGACGCCGAGATGGGGAGTGGCATCGCGTTGCGATGGTTGAAAATCGATCCCGTGAGGTGAGAAGCTTGGATTCTCATCACCACCCCCATGGAGGCGTTATGAAACGCACCTTCTTCATCCTGCTTGCCGGGTCGGCATTGGCCCTGCAGGCCCAGCAGGGCCAGGCCTGGGTGGCTGGCCATGTGGGCCAGACGATGTTCGACAAGGACAAGAACTTCGGATCACCTTCCATCGACCTGAAGGACCAGATCCACTACGGCATCGGCGTCGGCCATTGGTACAGCGACCGCTGGGGCCTCGACCTCCGCGCCCTGCACAGCGACATTGAGGCGGATAAGATCCCGGGCGCCCCCACCGGGAGCGAGACCCACCTGCTGCTCTCGGGGCTGCTCAACTTCCGTCCGGGCGCCGACAACTGGTACCCGTACCTGGCCGCTGGCCTGGGCGGCACGAACATCGACAAGAAGTACTCCCCCAGCGGCAACGAGACCACCCGGCTCAACTTCCACGGTGGACTCGGCGTGATGGGCAAGCTCGCCGAGAACTTCATGCTGGACCTGAGCGCCAAGGCCGTGAGCGTGGAACTGCCCAAGTCCCGCATGGAGTACCTGGTCACCCTGGGCCTGGGCTACACCTGGGGAGGCGGCCACAAGGCCGCGCCCGCGCCACCCCCCCCGCCGCCGCCGCCGGCCCCCGAACCCAAGCCGGAGCCCGTGGCGCCGCCTCCGCCGCCCCCGCCCCCCCCGGCTCCAGAGCCGCCCAAGGAGGAAGCGAAGCCTGCGCCGCCTCCGCCGGCCAAGATCGTCCTCGATGAGGCCCTCCTCCACTTCGCCAACGGCAAGGCCGATGTGGATGCCGCCGGCACG
>JAJYBX010000239.1 GCA_021778785.1 Acidobacteriota bacterium | reverse complement strand
CAAGGCAGTAACCACGCGGATGACCGCACCCTGCTGCTGGTGCGACGGAGGGGCTGAGGGACCCCCTGCCCGTTGCCGGGGTCCGGGAATCTGGCACCATGGGCGCCAAGCCCCCTGCCGCCCGTCCCCTGCCGCCCGCCCCACCGGGCCGAGGGCGCCCTCCCTGGATGAAAGGATCCGTGCCCATGAACGCTCCGAATCCCTCCGGGGAACCCGTCGTCTTCCGCCAGGAGCTGTCGCCCATCCACCTGCTGGAGCGGGCCGGCGAGGTGTTCGCGGACCGCATCGCCGCCTCGGACGGGGAGGCGCGGTACACCTGGCGGGAACTGCGGGCCCGCGCCCGCCGGTTGGCCTCCGCCCTCCGCGCGGATGAGCTGCGCAAGGGCGACCGCATCGCCTTCCTGGCCTTCAACTCGGAGCCACTCCTGCTCGCCCATTTCGCCGTGCCCATGGCTGGCGGCGTGCTGGTAGCCATCAACACGCGCCTGAACCCGGAGGAGATCGCCTACATCATCAGCCACAGCGGGGCCTCGATGGTGTTCGTCTCGCCCGAGCTGCTGCCCCTCCTCGCCGCCGTTCCGCCCACGGTGCGCCGGATCGTCCTGGGCCCCGACTTCGAGGCGATGCTGGCGCGGGGCTCCGAGGCGCCGCTGGAATCCTGGCTGGCACACGAGGACGAGCCCATCAGCATCAACTACACCTCCGGCACCACCGGCCGGCCCAAGGGCGTGGTCTACCACCACCGGGGCGCCTACCTGAACGCCCTGGCCATGGTGATCGACCACCGGCTCCAGGCGGAGTCCCGCTACCTCTGGACGCTGCCCATGTTCCACTGCAACGGCTGGTGCTTCACCTGGGGCCTGGCGGCGGTGGGCGCGGAGAGCGTCTGCATCCCGAGGATCGAGCCCGGCCCGGCGTGGGATCTGTTCGCGGGCGGAGTCACCCACTTCTGCGCCGCGCCCACGGTCTGCACCATGCTCGCCACGGATCCCGCCGCGCGCCGCCTGGACCGCCCCGTGCGCCTCTTCACGGCCGGGGCGCCGCCCTCGCCCACCCTCATCGCCCGCATGGCCGAGCTGAACTTCCAGCTCGACCACGTCTACGGCCTCACGGAGGTGTACGGTCCCTTCACCATCAACGTGCCCGCGCCGGGGCAGGAGGCCCTGCCGGCCGAGGACCAGGCCCGCCTCAAGGCGCGACAGGGCATGGCCAATGTCTGCGCCGGCGAGGTCCGCGTGGTGGATGACGCCATGAACGATGTCCCCCGCGATGGGGCGACCCTCGGCGAGGTGGTCATGCGCGGGAACGTGGTGATGACCGGCTACTTCGAGGACGGGGAATCCACGCGGAAGGCCTTCGCCGGCGGCTGGTTCCACTCGGGCGACCTGGGCGTCTGCCATCCGGATGGTTCCGTGGAACTGCGGGACCGCAAGAAGGACATCATCATCTCCGGCGGCGAGAACATCTCCACCATCGAGGTGGAGCAGGCGGTGGTCTCCCACCCCGCCGTGCTCGAATGCGCGGTCATCGCCGTCCCCGACGAGAAGTGGGGCGAGGTGCCCAAGGCCTTCGTCACCCTGAAGCCCGGCGCCGCCCTCACGGCGGAGGAGCTCGTCGCCCACTGCCGCGCGCGGCTCGCCACGTTCAAGGTGCCCCGGCAGATCGAGTTCGGCGGCCTGCCGAAGACCTCCACGGGGAAGATCCAGAAGTTCCTCCTGCGGGACCGGGCCTGGGGGAACCGGGACCGCCGGATCAACTGACCCCGGGCTTCAGCCTGAGTAGCCGGCGCGGGTGGCGAAGCGGAACACGCCGCCCTCCCGGGTCCGGGCCAGGCTGCCCTCGTGCTCCAGGTGGGTGAGGTGGGCGATGCACTCGCCCATGGCGAAGAGGGTCTGGAAGGGATCCTCGATGTCCCGCTCGAAGAGGACCGGGAGGAGGGACGCGGCGCTCCTGGGGCCCGCGGCGCAGGCCGCCCGCAGCAGCGCGCAGCGGTGGGCGTGGTGGGCCCGGAGCTGGCCGATCCGCTTGCGGAGCCCGCGGAAGGGCAGTCCGTGCGAAGGCAGCACGAGGAGATCCTCCGGAAGCGTCTCCAGGCGGTCCAGGGAGGCGAGGTAGAGGCCCAGGGTGTCGGCCTCGGGCGCCACGACGTAGGCGCTGATGTTCGTGGTGATCCGCGGCAGGAGCATGTCCCCGGAGATGAGCACGCGCGCCTCCTCGCCGTGGAGGCTGGCGTGGTCCGGGGAGTGTCCGTGCCCGCTGACGACCCGCCAATGGCCCGCACCGATGGCCAGGCGCTCGCCGTCGAAGATGGGCCGGAAGGTGGCCGGCAACTTCGGGGCGCCGGCGCGGTAGGTGTTGCCGCGCCGCTCCAGGGCCTCGATGCGGGGGCCCTCCAGGCCGTGGGCCCGCAGGGAGGCGTAGAGGGCCTCCGGGGCGAAGCCGGCCACCTCGTGCAGCCAGAGGTGGGCGGTGGCGTACTCCGCCTGGGTCATCCAGACGGGGACGCCGGTCCGCTCCTGCAGCCAGGCGGCCAGTCCCAGGTGATCCGGATGGAGATGCGTGACCACCAGGCGGCGCAGGGGATGGGACGCGAGGAGCCGCTCCCAGGCCGTCCGGGTGGGCTCCCACGCCAGGCCCGTGTCCACGGCGGTCCACCCCTCCCCATCCTCCAGCAGCCAGAGGTTCACGTGGTCCAGGGCGAAGGGCAGGGGCATGCGGGCCCAGCGGACCCCCTTTGCGACCTCCAGGACCTCGCCGGGCGCGGGCGGATGCGGATGCGTCGTCTCCAAGCCGGCCTCCCCGGCGACTCTAGCATTCGCGCCCCGCCGACTGGTAGGCGCAGGGCGATGGCAGGAAGCGGCGCGGGCGTACCCGGAATCGCGTGAGAATGGCCCTGGCCGCCAGGGCGGGGGAGGGGCACATCGACATGGAATCCGCCGCGGGCTCCCGGGAACTCACCGCGCCGCTCGTCCTCATCATGGCTTCGGCCACGGGGCTGGCGGTGGCGAGCAACTACTTCGCCCAGCCCCTCCTTCCCACCATGGCGAAGGCCCTCTCCCTCTCGCCGGCCCATGCGGGCGTCATCGTGACCACCGCCCAGCTGGGCTATGCGGCCGGCCTGCTGTTCCTCGTCCCGCTGGGGGACCTGTTCGAGCGCCGCGGGCTGATCGTGGCCATGGCGCTCCTGTCGGCGGCGGGGCTGCTCACCACCGCCCTGGCGCCCACCCTGGCCCTGGTGCTGGTGGGGACGGCCCTGACGGGACTCTTCTCGGTGGTGGCGCAGATCCTGGTGCCCTTCGCGGCCACCCTGGCGGCGCCGGAGCTGCGGGGCCGGGTGGTGGGAACGGTCATGAGCGGGCTGCTGCTGGGCATCCTCTTCGCCCGCACGGCGGCGGGGGCCCTGGCCTCGCTGGGGAGCTGGCGCATCGTCTACTTCGTCGGGGCGGGGGCGATGGTCGCCGCCACGTTCGTACTCCGGCGGGCGCTGCCCCGCCACCACGAGCCCGTGGACCTGAGCTACGCCGGGCTCATCCGCTCGATCTTCACCCTGTTCCGGGAGGAACGGGTGCTGCGCGTCCGTGCGCTCATCGGCGCCGCGGCCTTCGGCTCCTTCAGCGTGTTCTGGACCTCCATGGCCTTCCCGCTGGCGGCGCCGCCCCACGCCATGCCGCCGGCCACCATCGGCCTCTTCGGCCTGGCAGGGGCCGCCGGCGCCCTGGCCGCCTCCAGCGCCGGCCGCCTGGCGGACCGCGGGAAGGGCGCCTGGGTCACCGGCGGGGGGCTGCTGCTCCTGCTGGTCTCCTGGGTGCCCCTGGCCCTCGTGCGCCACTCCCTCGCGGCCTTCGTCCTCGGCGTGCTGCTGCTGGACCTGGCGGTCCAGGGCGTGCACATCAGCAACCAGGCCGCCATCTACCGCCTCCGCCCCGAGGCCCGGAACCGCCTCACCGCCGCCTACATGACCAGCTACTTCCTGGGCGGCGCCGCCGGTTCCCTGGCCTCCGCCGCCGCCTACAGCCGCTTCGGCTGGCCGGGCGTGGTGGCCGTGGGCGCCGCGTTCAGCGCCTGCGGCGGCGGAGTGTGGACGGTCGCGCGGCGATGGGAACGGGCCGGGGGTTGAGCCTGGGTCCGTCGGACCCGACCCCGATTCCGGGACTCCGAACCCATAATCTCCGCCTCACGCAAGCAC
>JAJYBX010000238.1 GCA_021778785.1 Acidobacteriota bacterium | reverse complement strand
GACCATGAGCACCGCGGCCTTCTGGGCGCCACTGAGCTTGGACATGGCCTACCTCCCTTCTTCGAGGAGCCAGGACCGCACGAGGGAGGCCATGGTTTCGGGATCCTCCGCGGAACCCTCCTGGAGGCGCTTGCGGATGACTTCGCGCCGGCGGGCCTCGGGGGCCGTGAAGGCCGCGTCGGCGTTGAGCTCGGCCTCGATCTCCGCCTCCAGCTCCGCCATGGAGCGCACGGGGGTGGCCTTCCGGGCCATGGCCGCGGCCTCGCCCTCCGCCGGGGCCACCCGCAGGGGGGCGGGCCGGTTCAGGGCCGAGGAGAGCCGCTTGAGCACGGGCAGGATGATCATGAAGAAGAGGGCCAGCCCGAGGACGATCCAGATCAGGGTGGGCGCGAACTGGCGGACGAGGTCGATCCAGAACTGGCGCTTGGCCTCGGCGGCCTCCCGGGGGTTCTCCTGGGGCACGGCGAAGGCCATGTTCTCCACGGTGAGTTCATCGCCGCGCTTGGTCTGGATGCCCACGGCGGCGGACACCTGGTCCCGGATCTTCTTCAGCTCGTCCGGCGTCCGGGGGATGAGCTTGAGCACGGGCTCGCCCTTGCCGTTCTTCTCCCAGGTGGAGGCGTCGTCCACGATCACGGCCAGGGTGAGGCGCTTCACGGAGCCCGTGGCCTGGTCGATGGCGCGGACCGTCTTGCTGATCTCGTAGTTGGTGGTGGTCTCCTTCTTGTCCGAATTCTCGAGGAGATTGCCGGGGGCGGCGGCCGCATTGGCGGGGGCCACGTTGCTCGGGGTCCCGGGCACCGCGGCGCCGCCGTCCCGCTTCTGGACCTTCTCCTCCTTCTGCTGGACGCTGCGCTCGACCTGGCCCTGGGGATCGAAGGTCTCGGAATTGATCTTCACCTTGTCGAAGTCCAGGTCCACGTGGGCCGTGGCCCGCACCTTGCCGATGCCCACCACGGGCTCCAGCAGGTCGGTCACGCGCCGGACGAGGTAGTCCTCCTCCTCCCGGGCCGCCTTCTTCTGGGCGTCGCTGGCGCCGACCATGGGATCCCGCCCCGTGCGGGAGAGGATGCGGCTGTACTGGTCGATGACCACCACCTGGTCGGGCTTGAGGCCCTCCACGCTGGCCGCCACCAGGTTCACGATGGCCTGGGTGTTCTCGTCGGGCAGGGGCTGGGTGCCCCGCAGCTTGAGGAGGACGCTGGCCTTGGCGTCCTCCTTGTCGGAGAGGAAGGGGCTGTCGTTGGCCGGGGTGATGTGGACCGAGGCGTCCGCGACCTGCCTCAGGGACTTGATGGTCTGGGCGAGGCTGGCCTCCATGGCCCGCCGGTGGATGACCTTCTGGGCGAAATCCGTGGTGCCGATGCCGGCGTTCTCCAGCTTCTCGAAGCCCAGCTTGTCGCCGGACAGCAGGCCGTCCCCCGCGAACTTCAGGCGCAGGGGCCCCACCTGGCTCTGGGGCACCAGGATGGTCCGCTGGTCGGAGCTGAGCTCGTAGGGGACCTGCTGCTTGTCCAGCTGGGCCACGATGGCGCTGGCGTCCTGGGGGGAGACGTTCGAGGCGAGGACGCCCTTGGATTCCTGGCCGGCCCAGAGCCCGAGGCCCGCCAGGGCCAGGAGCACTGTCAGGGAAATGGCGGCCACCATCACCCGCTGGGTGGCGCTCATGCTCTTGAAGGCATTGACGAACTGGTCAGCGAGGTTGCTTTCCCCGGCCATAGGCGTTCCTCGTCAGGGAATCGGCCGTGCCCGGGAGCTCGGCCAGCGCTACATCTGCATGCGCATGACCTCGCGGTAGGCGTCGATCAGCTTGGATCGCACGGCCATCATCATCTGGAAACTGAGATCGGCCTTCTGGACTGCCAGCATGGCCGTGTGCATGTCTGCACTCTCACCCGTCATCAAGTTCCGTGCCTCTCCGTCGGCCTGGGTCTGGGCCTGGTTCACTTCCTGGAGGGCCTGCTTGAGGAGATCGCCGAAACCCACATCCCCCTGGGCGCCGCCGGTCACGCCGCCCGCGCCGGCCTGGGCGGGGCTGGATACGGGGCTGGGGGGCAGGATCTGGGAGAGGTTCAGGGGGTCCATGGCAGCGGCTCAAAGGAGGGGGCCCATTCAACGATCGGGCCGGAAGGGGAAAGGCGCCAGTCGAAAATCCGACAGATCGCCGGGCCTATTGCACCCGGAGGATCTCCAGGGCAGAGGCGGCCATGCCCTTGGCGGCCCGCACCGAGGCGATGTCGGCTTCGTAGCTGCGGCTGGCTTCGGTGAGGTCCACCATCTCCTCGACCGGATCCACATTGGGGTACTTCACCATGCCGTTGGCATCCGCATCCGGATGGCCCGGCTGGTAGCGGGTGGGAAAGGGGGCCTGGCTGGTCCGGATGCCGGCCACCTGGACGCCCGTGGCCGCGAGCGCATCGCCGAAGCCCTGGTCCTGGGCCTGGAAGACCGCCTCCCGCCGCCGGAACGGACCGCCCTCGGGGGTGCGGGTGGTCTCGCTGTTGGCGATGTTGGAGGCGATGAGTTCGACCCGGAGCCGCTGGGCGGCCAGGCCCGAGCCGGCGATATCGAAGATCTGGTTGATGCTCATGGCGGCTCCTAGTGGGCTTCCGCGTCGCGGATCAGGAAGAAGAGCCTTCGCAGTTCCAACTGCATGAAGTTGGAGGCGTTCTGGTAGGTGATCTGGGTCCGGGCCATCAGCATGTTCTCCCGGTCCAGGCTCACGTCGTTCCCGTCATTGCGCTCCGCGTCCGGCCGGAGGGCATCGGTGCTGGGGGGCAGATCCCCCTCGGGGGTGCCGGCGAGGTGCATGGGGTTGGTCCGGGCCAGGGCTGTGGGCGATTGTTGCCCGCTCGCTTCCGCGAGGGAGGCCTTCAGGGCGTCATCGAAGCTGAAATCCCGGGTGTGGTAGCCGGGGGTGTCAATGTTGGCCAGGTTGGACGCAATGAGCGTCTGGCGCTGACTGGCCAGAGTCAGACTGCGGTCCATGAGCTGGATCATGGGGTCGCTGCTGACGAGATCGAACATGGGGGAGCCCTGCAGATTGAGCCGGGTTCATCCGGCTGCTGACAGGAGCCATGCAGACCCCGTGCCGAACCCGTTGCTCCTGGACTCGTGCACCTTGCTACACTGGCCCCCTCATCTCGAGGCCCCTATGATCATGAACAGCCACCAACACAACGAGATCCTCGTTCTCTCACCGGAAGGCAAGATCACGCTGGGGGATGGGGACCAGGAACTGGGCGAGGCCGTGCGCACCGCGCTGGCCAACGGCCACCGCAAGATCATCCTGAACTTCAGCAAGGTGAGCTACCTGGATTCCTCGGGCGTGGGCGAGCTCGTGGGGTGCTACACCTCGATCAAGGGCCGGGGGGGCGAGCTCCGCATCTGCGGCATGAGCCATAAGATCTTCAGCCTGATCAAGATGACCAGCCTCCACTCCGTTTTCGAAGTGAAGGACACCGAGGAAGAAGCCCTCGCCGGATTCTAGGTCGGTGCATCGCCGCGCCGCCCTGGGATGTGCCCTGGTGGCCCTGGCACCCGCCGGGGCCCAGGGCGTTCGTGGCGAGGTGACGCTCCAGGCCCTCCACATCGAGGGTGGATCGGCCGATGACCAGGCCTTCGCCCGCGCGGCCCTGGGGTTGCAGCCCGGCGCGAAGGTGGATTCTGCCGGGTTCCAGCAGGCCCTGGCGGCGGTGCGTCTGGTGGACCGCTTCCACCGCGTGGAGGGGCGCCTGGATCCCGCAGGCGTCGCCTGGGTGCGCCTGGAGCCGGTGGCGCCCCTCGCGACCTGGTCCTGGACCGGCGATGCCGTTCCCAAGCCCCTGCGGACCCGTCTGCTCCCGGAACTCCAGAAGGGCCAATTCCTGGGCCCCATGCGCCTGGCCACCTTCCGCGGGCTGGCGGAGCGGCGCCTTCGGGAGGCAGGCTATCCCGCCGCGTCGGTGATCCCGGAATCCCTGGAGGGGGGCCGTCAGCTCCAGCTCCGGGTCAGCCTGGGCCCGCCGGACCAGGTGCAGGCCGTCACGATGTCCGGTCCGCTCGCGCCGTATACCCGCGAGCAGCTGCTGAAGGTCGCGGGTCTCCAGCCCGGGCGCACCCTCTGGACGGATGGCCTCGCGGGCGACATCGAACGGCGCATCCGCCAGCGGTTCATCAAGGACCACCGCCTGGAGGGGACCGTGCGGGTGACCCGGGTGGATCCGGCCCACAGCACGGCGGATCTGGAGGTGCATCCGGGCCCGGTCGTGCGGGTGAAGGC
>JAJYBX010000237.1 GCA_021778785.1 Acidobacteriota bacterium | reverse complement strand
CGCCGACGCCCTCATCGCCGCCCAGCGGGAGATGGGCGACAAGCTGAAGGCCCTGGAGCTGGCCGAGCGCGAGGCGGAGGTCGCCTTCCGCGATTTCCTGGCGGGCCTCCCCAACCTGCCGCATCCCAGCGTGCCCGCCGGCAAGGACGAGCACGCCAATGTGGAGGTCAAGCGCTGGGGCCAGGTGCCCGCCATCGAGAAGCCCCTGGACCACGTGGAACTGGGCACGAGGCTCGGCCTCCTCGACCTGGACCGTGCGGCGAAGCTGAGCGGTGCGCGGTTCGCCGTGCTGAAGGGCCTGGGCGCGAAGCTGGAGCGGGCCCTCATCGCCTTCATGCTGGACCGCCAGACCGGCGCGGGCTACGAGGAGGTGATCCCGCCCTACCTCGTGAATGCCGAGAGCATGTACGGCACGGGGCAGCTGCCGAAGTTCGAGCAGGACCTTTTCAAGACCTCCCGCGGGGACGGCGCGCCCCTCTACCTCATCCCCACCGCTGAGGTGCCCGTCACGAACCTCTACCGCGACGAGATCCTGGCGGCGGAGGCGCTGCCCTTGCGCCACTGCGCCTTCACGCCCTGCTTCCGCAGCGAGGCGGGCAGCTACGGCAAGGACACCAAGGGCATCATCCGCCAGCACCAGTTCCACAAGGTGGAGCTGGTGGCCTTCGCGGCGCCGGACCAGGCGGAGGCGGAGCTGGAGCGGTTGACTTCGAACGCCGAGGCCATCCTGGAGGCCCTGGGCCTGCCCTACCGCCGCGTGCTGCTCTGCACGGGCGACATGGGCTTCAGCAGCCAGAAGACCTACGACCTGGAGGTGTGGCTGCCCTCGCAGAATACCTACCGCGAGATCAGCTCCTGCAGCTGGTTCGGCGATTTCCAGGCCCGCCGCGCCAACATCCGCTTCCGCCCGAAGGACGGGAAGCCGGGCTTCCTCCACACCCTCAACGGCAGCGGCCTCGCCGTGGGCCGCACCTGGGTGGCCATCCTCGAAAACTACCAGCAGCCCGACGGCAGCATCGTCGTGCCCGAGGCCCTGCGGCCCTACTTCGGGGGCCTCGAGGTGATCCGCTGAACCAGCCCCTCCTCGCCGTCGAGGCCCTGGGTCTCCGGCGGGGCGGGGTCTGGGCGCTCCGGAACGTCTCCTTCGGGATCGCGCCCGGCCAGGCCTGGGGCGTGGTGGGGGTGAGCGGGGCGGGCAAGACCACCCTCCTGCACCTGGTGCTGGGCCTGCTGGCGCCCACCGAAGGGGCCGTGAGGCTGGCGGGGGAACCCTGGTCCGGGCTCCCCGAGCGGGCGCGGCGGCCGCGGCGTCCGAGGATGCAGGCCGTGTTCCAGGAGCCCCAGGCCAGCCTGCCCCCCCATCGCACGGGCTGGGAGATCCTCGCGGAGCCGTTGGCGATCCAGGGCCGGGGCACCCCGGCCTCCCGCCGGGAGGCGGCGGCGCGGATGGCGGGGCGCGTGAAGTTCCCGGAAGCGGCCCTGGCACAACGGCCCCCGGCCTGGTCCGGCGGCCTGGCCCAGCGCCTCTGCCTGGCCCGGGCGCTCATGCTGGAACCCGCCCTGCTGGTGCTGGACGAGCCCTTCTCGGCCCTGGATCCCACCCTGGCGGGGCATCTGCTGGCCCTGCTGCTCGAGGTGAAGACGGCGGGCACGGCCCTGCTCCTGTCCAGCCACGACCTGCGGGCGGTGCGGACTTTGTGCGACCGGACCCTCGTGCTCCACGGAGGAGAGGCCCTGTGCCAGGGCGAAACAGGACAGCTGCTGTCGGATCCCTCCCATCCGCACCTGCGCGCCCTCCTGGACGCCGTGCCCGCCCTGGACGCAGCGCCGCCTCGGGGTTCCGGGGCGGCGTCGGCGGGGGGTCTTGAAGCGGATCCTAGCGATCCATCTGCCCCTTGAGGGCCTCGGCGTTGAGGTAGACGCCGCCGAACTGGCCCCAGAAGCTGCGGAGGCCGGCCCGCTGGCGGCCCTGCTGGTCGAGGAACTGCAGCTCGGCGGAGAGCAGCTTCTGGGCCTCGCCGGTCTGGATGTCCTGGACGAGGGTGCGGCGGGTCTCGAAGGTGAGGGCCGGCGCGGCCTCGCGGGAGGCGATCCTCGCCGCCCACAGCTTGCCGTCGGCGGTCCAGGCCAGGGGCGTGATCTGGCCGACGGGGGTGTCCAGCAGGGCCTTGCGGATGGCGGGGATGCCGGCCAGGTCCTTCAGGGCGCTGATGGGGCCGGAGGCCTGGGTGGTGAGGACCCCGCCCATGGCCTTCAGGTCGCCGCCCTTGAGGGCCTCCTGGGCCTTGGCGAGGGCCTGCTTGCGGGCCTCCTCCAGCTTCCAGGCGGCCAGCACCTTGGCGCGGACCTCCTTGAAGGGGGGCACGCCCTCGGGCAGCTCCTCCTGCACGCGGAACAGGAAGTAGCGGTCACCCGCCCGCTGGGGCTTGGAGACCTCGCCCACCTTCAGGCGGAAGGCCTCGCCGGCCAGCTGGGAGAGCTCGGGCAGGCCGGGGCTCTGGGCATCGGGCTCGTTGGCGAAGGGTTGGCTGAGCTGGGCCTGGCTGCCGAAGCTCCGGGCGGCGGCGGCGAGGTCGCCCCCGTTGGCGCGCTTGCGGATCTGCTCGAGCCGCTCCTGGGCACGGGAGGCGAACAGGTCGTCCTCGAGGGTCTTGCGCAGCTCGTCCTTCACTTCGTCGAAGGCCTTCTCCTTGCGGCCCTCCAGCAGGATGAGGTGGATGCCGTAGACGGTGCGGACGGGCTGGCTGATCTCGCCCACCTTCAGGGCGGCGGCGGCCTCGGAGAAGGGCTTCTGCATCTGCGCGAAGTGGAACCAGCCCAGCTCACCGCTGTTGCCCTTGGCGCTGGGGTCCTCGCTCAGCTCCTCGGCGGCCTTGGCGAAGTCCCCGCCCTTGACGAGCTTCGCGCGCAGGGCCAGGGCCTTGTCCGTGGCCTCCTTGGCCTGGGCGTCCGTGTCGGCCTTGAAGAGGATGTGGCGGGCCTTCAGTTCCAGGTAGTCGTTCTTGCGGGCGTCGAAGGCGGCCTTCACGGCCGTGTCCGGCACCTGCACGGCCTGGCCGAGGGCGGCCCGGTCCACGGCCACGAACTGGATGGTCCGCCGCGGGCCCTGCAGGAAGCGGTCCCCGCCGGCCTTGTAGAAGGCCTCCAGCGTCGCGTCGCCGGGATCGGCCACGGGCGTGGGATCCACGGTGAGGACGGCCTGGTCGAATGCGACCTTCCCGTTCCGCACCTGGTTCTCGAGGTCCAGCCAGGCGGCATTCACGGGCACCTGCACGGCGGCCTGCTGGATGAGCTTGGTGCGGAGCAGCTCGGAACGGATGGCGCGCTCCTGGGGGGCGGGGTTGAAGCCCATCTCCTGGAAGATCTTCTTCAGCTCCACCATGGGCTTCAGGTTGCCCTTGTCGTCCGTGAGGATGGGGTACTGGCGGAGGAAGGCCCGCATGCGGGTGGCCACCTCCTCGTCGGTCACCAGGATCCCGTGCCGGTCGGCCAGTTCCTCCATCAGCTTCTGGTTCATCAGGTCCCGCAGGGCCTGGGACTGCAGGAAGGGCCGCAGGGCCTCCTCGTTGGCCTGCTTGCCGAAGCGCTGGGACAGCTCCGACATGTGCTCCGCGAGGTCGCGGAGGGTGATCTCGCGGCCGTAGACCCGCGCCACCACGGTGTCCGGCGTGTCCGTCCGGCCCGAGGGCACCAGGTAGATGACCATGCTGACCAGCACCAGGAGGAAGATCGCAGCGACGGGCGTGCGGTTGGATTTGAAGACCTGGCGGAACGAACGCAGCATGGGAGCCCCAATGGACAGACCTCCCAGATTACCAAAGGAAAGGCGTTGCATTACACTGGAGTGCTGGAGATGAAGGATGTCCGTTCGGCCCGTGCTCACCTGGGGGGACCCCCGCCTGAAGAAGAACAGCGAGGATGTCGGGGCGTGGACCCCCGAGCTGGAGCGCCTGGTCGAGGACATGTTCGAGACGGCCCTGGCGGAAGAGGGGGTCGGCCTCGCGGCGCCCCAGATCGGCGTCAACCTCAACCTGGCCGTCATCGACTGCTCCAGCGGCGAGGATCCGGCCCAGAAGCTGGTGCTCATCAATCCTGAAATCGTCCAGGAGGAGGGCCTGCAGGTGGGGCCCGAGGGCTGCCTGTCCATCCCCGGCATCCGCGAGGTGCTGGAGCGCCCCCAGAAGGTGACGGTCCGGAACCGGGCCAGGGACGGCAGCTGGCATGAGGTGGTGGGCGAGGACCTGATGGCCCGCGCCTTCTGCCATG
>JAJYBX010000236.1 GCA_021778785.1 Acidobacteriota bacterium | reverse complement strand
TCACCGGCGAGCATGGCCGCGGCACCCACGAGCACCATGGCGTCATGGGCCGGGTGGACATCCTCACGGGCACGCTCGGCAAGGCCCTGGGCGGCGCCAGCGGCGGCTACGTGGCCTCCAGCCAGCCCGTCATCGACTGGCTGCGGCAGAAGAGCCGCCCCTACCTGTTCTCCAACACCCTGGCCCCCACCATCGTGGCCACCAGCCTGCACGTGCTGGACATGCTGGCGCAGGGCGGCGAGCTGCGCGCGCGCCTGCGGGAGAACAGTCGCCACTTCCGCGCCGGCATGGAGAAGCTGGGCTTCAAGCTCCTCCCCGGCGAGCATCCCATCATCCCCGTCATGCTCTACGACGCGCCCCTGGCCCAGGCCTTCGCCTCCAAGCTGCTGGACGAGGGCGTCTACGTCATCGGCTTCTTCTTCCCCGTGGTGCCCCAGGGGCAGGCCCGCATCCGCACCCAGATGTCCGCCGGGCACACCCGCGAGGACCTGGACCACGCCATCGCCGCCTTCGCCAAGGTGGGCCGCGAGCTGGGCGTCATCAAGTAGCCGCCCGGATCAGCGGCCGGGGATCACAGCCGGAGGCGGTACGTGGTCCCCGGCAGCTGTTCCTTGAGCAGCAGGTCGAGGGTCCAGCGGCCATCGGGGAAGGCCTCGTAGATGCGGGCGCTCAGCACGGCCTCCTTCAGCCAGTCCTTCAGCTCCTCGTAGCTCCCGAAGGCCGGCGGCTGCCAGTCCTCCACCACCGCGAGGGGGCTGCGCGATTCCGGGCGCACGTAGGCCTGGAGCCGCTCCAGGGCCTCCGATGGATCGGGTCCGGTCATCCGCAGGCTCCCATGTCCGCGCCAAAGGCGGGGTCCCCGGGCGTGCGCGAGTGGATCAGGGTCTCCAGCAGCTCGCGGCTGGCCTGCTCCAGGGCCTTCGTGAACTGGATGGCCGTGCCCTGGGCATCGCTGCGGACCACGATGCCCCGGGCGACGATGCGCTTCCCGGTCTCCAGGTCCAGGAGGAAGATGGCGACGCCGCAGGGGCGTCCCACGGGCAGGGAAGGGGTGGGTTCCAGCAGGAGGCCCCCCAGCCCGACGTTCAGGGCCGAGGCGTAGGCGATCATCTGATCGTCCGTCACGACTTTCACCCGGTACCCGATGGGGATCCGGGGGGAGCTGCGGTGTTCGGTGGATGGGCTGGGCGTGGGGTTCATGGGCGACCGGTGCCGCCATGATAGCGCGCGGTCAAGCGGAAGCCTGCCCATGCACATCCGCCACGGCCCGGCCGGAGGGATCGGCGCAGGACTGGAAGGCCGCGTCCCAGGCCAGGGCCGTGGCCGTGCTGCAGGCCACGCTGCGCTCGAAGGGGACGCACGCCACCGCCGTGGCGGAGGGGAAGTGCGCCTCGAAGAGCTGGCGGTACAGGTAGGCCTCCTTCGTCTCAGGGGTCTTCGCCGGGAAGCGCTCGGCGGCGCCCCGCAGCATGCCGTCCGTGACCTCGCGCTCGGCGGTGGCCTTCAGGGCGTCGATCCAGGCGTAGCCCACGCCATCGGAGAACTGCTCCTTCTGCCGCCAGAGGACCTCGTCGGGCAGGTAGCCCTCGAAGGCCCGGCGCAGGGGGAACTTCTCGATGGGGCGGGGCCGGGGGGCGTTCCTGGGCAGCTTCACCGAGGGATCCAGGGCCATGGCCACGTCCAGGAATGCCCGGTCCAGGAAGGGCACCCGGGCCTCCACGCCCCAGGCGGCGCTGGCCTTGTTGGCCCGGGCGCAGTCGTAGAGGTGCAGCTTCTGGAGCTTGCGGACGGTCTCCCGGTGGAGTTCCGCGCCGTCCGGCGCCTTGTGGAAATACAGGTAGCCGCCGAAGATCTCGTCGGCGCCTTCGCCGGAGAGCACCATCTTGATGCCCATGGCCCGGATCTTCCGCATCAGGAGGTACATGGGGGTGGAAGCCCGGATGGTGGTGAGGTCGAAGGTCTCCAGGTGGTAGATGACGTCCGAGAGGGCATCGAGGCCCTCCTGCACGGTGAAGTGGATCTCGTGGTGGATGGCGCCGATGTGGTCGGCCACCTTCCGCGCCGGGGCCAGGTCCGGCGCGCCTTCGAGGCCGATGGCGAAGGAATGGAGCCGGGGCCACCAGGCCGGGGCGCGCTCGTCCTCCTCCACGCGCCCCTCCCGGTGGCGGGCGGCCAGGGCGGCCACGATGGAGGAATCCACCCCGCCGGAGATGAGCACGCCGTAGGGCACGTCGCACATGAGCTGCCGGCGCACGGCGGCCTCCAGGGCCTCCCGCAGGGCGGCGGGATCGTAGGGCCGGTCGGGGAGGGCCTCCGGCTCGGCCCAGGCGGGCGCGTAGTAGCGCTGGAAGCCCTTCTCCGCCTCGTGGGCCAGGAAGTAGTGGCCCGGCGGCACCTCGCGGATGCGCTCGCAGACCCCCACCAGGGCCTTCATCTCCGAGGCGACGTAGAGGTGCTCGCGGCGGTCCCAGCCCACGTAGAGGGGCACCACGCCGACGGGATCCCGGGCGATGAGGTGGGTGCGCCGCCGGGGATCGTGCAGCACGAAGGCGAAGATGCCGTTCATCCGGTTGAGGAAGGCCTTGGGATCCTCCTCGTCGTAGAGGTAGAGGATCACCTCGCAGTCCGAGCCGGTCTGGAAGGCATGGGGCTTCCGCAGGCCCGCGCGGAGCTCGCGGTGGTTGTAGATCTCGCCGTTGACGGCCAGGACGGTGCCCTCCTGGACATCGACGAGGGGCTGGGCCCCGTGCGCCACATCCACGATGGAGAGGCGCTCGTGGACCAGGATGGCCCGCTCGTCGGCGTGGATGCCGCTCCAGTCGGGCCCGCGGTGGCGGAGCTTCCGGGCCATGGCGAGGGCCTGCGGGCGGAGCTCCGCCACGGGGGAGCGGGCGGGATCGAGGTCGAGGATGGCGAGGATGCCGCACATGGGGGACTCCTGGGTGGAAAAGGAAAAACCCCCGAACCGCCGGAGCGGATCGGGGGTGGTTCGGAGGGTTGGCTGGGGTCTAGGAGACGCCTTCTCCGGCCCACGCGCGATCCGCGCGAGGGGGCCGGTTGTTGTTGCGGTTGGACTGCCGCACCAGGATGAGGGTCGACAAGGGAGGTTCCGTGTTCAGGACCTTATCGGCGGCCTGTGAAAAAGGTCAAGCTCCCGGGAGGGAGGCTTGGTAAGCCGCTGCCTTGGTGTTCCAATGGGGCGGTTGGAGGCTCTATGAAAGCCCTGGTGAAGGCCAAGCGCGAGGAAGGCATCTGGATGGCCGAGGTGCCGATGCCGGAAGTGGGTCCCAACGATGTGCTGATCCGGGTCCACAAGAGCGCCATCTGCGGGACCGATGTCCACATCTACAACTGGGACGAATGGGCCCAGAAGACCATCCCCGTGCCCATGGTGGTGGGCCACGAGTATTTCGGGGTCATCGAGGCCGTGGGCGCCGAGGTGGAGGGCTACAAGCCCGGCGACCGCGTCAGCGGCGAGGGCCACATCACCTGCGGCCACTGCCGCAACTGCCGCGCGGGCAAGCGCCACCTCTGCCGCAACACCGTGGGCGTGGGCGTGAACCGCACCGGCTCCTTCGCGGAGTACCTGTCCATCCCGGCCTTCAACGTGTTCAAGGTGCCGGACAACGTGCCGGACGAGGTGGCCTCCATCTTCGATCCCTACGGCAACGCCGCCCACACGGCCCTCAGCTTCGACATGGTGGGCGAGGATGTCCTGATCACCGGCGCCGGCCCCATCGGCATCATGGCCGTGGCCATCGCCAAGCATGTGGGTGCCCGCAACGTGGTGATCACGGACGTGAACGAGTACCGCCTCTCCCTGGCCCGGAAGATGGGGGCCACCCTGGCCGTGAATCCCAAGGAGAAGGATCTGCCCACGGTCATGAAGGAACTCGGCATGACCGAGGGCTTCGACGTGGGCCTGGAGATGAGCGGCAACCGCAATGCCTTCGAGTCCATGCTGGAGGCCATGCACCATGGGGGACGGGTGGCCCTCCTGGGCATCCTCCCCGGCGACTGCGCCGTGGACTGGAGCCAGGTGATCTTCAAGGGCCTCATCCTCAAAGGCATCTACGGACGGGAGATGTTCGAGACGTGGTACAAGATGGCCGCCATGATCCAGAGCGGCCTGGACATCATGCCCGTCATCACCCACCGCTTCGGCATCGACGACTTCCAGAAGGGTTTCGACGCCATGCGCAGCGGGCAGAGCGGGAAGGTGATCCTGGACTGGGGCGTGAAGTAGGTCTTTGCGCAGGTGCACCGGC
>JAJYBX010000235.1 GCA_021778785.1 Acidobacteriota bacterium | reverse complement strand
CCTGCCCCACCACAGCCGCAGCGCCACCCTCCGCCATCATCACCCCTAGGGCGCGGTTTTTTTCATCCCGCGCCCCCGCCGCTCCGTGATCCCCGGAAGCCTCGCCTTCGCCTACCCTGATTCCGAGCCCCCATGACCTTCCTCCGACCCGACCTGATCGATCTGCCCGCCTACCGGCGTCCCCCGGAACCGGAGGGTGGCGTCCGCCTCCACATGAACGAGGCCCCCACGGACTGGCCCCCCGCCGCCCGGGCGGCCCTCCTGGAACGGTTGGCCCGGCTCCCCTTCCACCAGTACCCCGAGCGTCAGGGGGAACTCACCGAACGGCTGCGGCAGCGGATGGGCGCCCCCGAGGGCGGCCTGCTGCTCGGCCCCTCCTCCGGCGCCCTGCTGGATCTGGTGGCCATGGCCGGCCTCGAACCGGGCGACACCGTGGCCATCCCCGATCCCGGCTTCAGCCTCTATCCCCTGCTCGTCCGCCGCCACGGCGGCCGGGTGCGACCCGTGCCCGTGGGCGAGGGCCTGCCGCTGGCCCCCTGGTTCGAGGCCCTGGACTGCCGGCAGCTCTGGTTCACCCTGCCCAACAACCCCACCGGCGCCTGGATCTCCCCTGCGGAGCTCGAACCCCTGCTCGAGGCCGCCGCCGCCCGGCCCCGGCCGCCCCTCGTGGTGCTGGACGAGGCCTATGCTGAGTTCGCCCCCGCCACCCACCGGCTGGCGGTGGACCGTTATCCGAACCTCCTGCTGCTCCGCACCTTCAGCAAGGCCCTGGCCTCCGCCGCCTGGCGCCTGGGCTACCTGATCGGGGATCCGGCCCTGGTGGGGAAGCTGGCCACCCTCCAGCTGCCCTATTCCATCCCCGCCGCCAGCCTGGAGGCCCTGGACGTGGCCCTGGACTTCGCCGCGGAGTTCGAGGCCGCGGTGCGCGCCCTGCCGGAACGCCGGAAGCGCCTCGCCGCCGCATTGCCCGCCCACCGGGCCGTGCCGAGCGAGGCCAACTTCCTCCAGCTGTCCCCGGATCCCGCCGGCCCCCTGGAGGCCGCCGGCCTGAAGGTGCGGCGCCTGGCGTCCGCCGACGCGGCGCGCGTGACCGTGGGCGACGAGCCCACCACCGCCCGCGTGGCCCGGGCCCTGGGCGGGACGCTGCCGCCGCCCGCACCCCGGCCGCGACGGCGGCTTCTGGCCCTGGACATCGACGGCGTGCTCATCGACGCGGACCGCAGCTTCATGGAGGCCGTGGCCCGGGCCCTGGCCGACCTCCGCCCGGCCCTGCCCTGGTCCGACGGCGTGTACCGCGCCTTCAAGCGCCTGGGCGGGTTCAACAACGACTTCCGTCTCGCCGCCGGGGCCCTGACGTTGGCCGAAACCCACGGCGAACGGAACCTGGCTCCCATCCTGGCGGCCGCCGATGGCCGCGGCTTCCCTGAACTGGAGGCGCGGATGGCCGCCCTGGAGCCCGTGGCCCAGATCGCCGTCCAGCGCCACTATGCGGACACCATCCAGCTGGAGAAGCCCCTGGTGGCCCTGGCGGACCTGGAGGCCACGGGCTGGGACCTGGCCGTCCTCACGGGCCGCCCGCCCGAAGAACTGGATCTCGCCTGGAGGGTGCTGGGCTTCCGCCTCCCCGCTGTCTGCGATGCCGCGCCCCACCTGCGGAAGCCGGAACCCGCGGGCCTGCTCCAGCTGGCCGACGCCTTCCGGGCCGAGGAAATCGTCTTCGCCGGGGACACGGTGGACGACGCCCGCTGCCTCCGCGCCGCGGCGGCCCTGCGGCCTGAGCTCGCCTGGCGCTTTGCCGCGCTGGGGGAGGACCGCGCCCGGTTCGCTGCGCCAGGCGATGTCCAGTTCGCGAGCCTGCGCGACCTGCTGCCGATGCTGACGAGAGAGGTCCCATGAGAACCGCCACCATCCAGCGCCGCACCGCCGAGACCCGCGTGAGCCTCGAGTTGTCCCTGGACGGGGGCGAGGCCCGCATCCACACAGGCCTGGGCTTCTTCGACCACATGCTGCTGCAGCTGGCCCGCCACGGCGGCTTGGGCCTCGTGATCGAAGCCGAAGGCGACCTGCCCGTGGACAGCCACCACCTCGTCGAGGACGTGGGCCTCTGCCTGGGGGACGCCCTGAAGGAGGCCCTGGGCGACCGCGCGGGCATCACCCGCTTCGCCCACGCCTACGTGCCCCTGGACGAGGCCCTGGCCCGGGTGGTGGTGGACCTCTCCGGCCGGCCCTGGTGCGAATTCCACGCCGACCTGCCGCCCGTGGTGCTGGGCGACGGCTTCCAGACGGAGATGGTGCGCGAGTTCTTCATCGCCCTGGCCATGCGCGGCGGGCTGGCCCTGCACGCGGACCTGCTGCGGGGCGTGAACACCCATCACAAGGTCGAGGCCCTCTTCAAGGCCCTGGCCCGGGCCCTGCGCCAGGCCGTCCGCATCGAGGGGGCCGAAGTCCCCTCCACGAAGGGGACCCTGTCCGCATGATCACCCTCATCGACTACGGCGCCGGCAACCTCGCCTCCCTGGAGGGGGCCCTGGACCGCCTGGGCCTCGAATACGTCCGGGCCGAACGACCCGATCAGGGCGCGGAAACCGGTCCCCTCGTGCTGCCAGGCGTGGGCCATTTCGAGACGGCCCAGCGGGCCCTCCGGGACCGCGGCTGGTGGCGGGAGATTCCGGGCCAGGTGGCCGACGGCCGCCCCCTGCTGGGGATCTGCCTCGGCCTCCAGCTGCTGGCGGAAGGCAGCGAGGAGGCCCCGAAGGCCAGCGGCCTGTCGCTGATTCCGGGCATCGTCCGGCGCCTGGGGCCCGGCGTGAAGGTGCCCCACATGGGCTGGAGCCAGGTGCAGCAGAATTTCCCCCATCCCGCCCTGCCGGACCCCAAGGGGGGCTGGCTCTACTTCGTCCACAGCTACGCCCTGGATCTCAGCCGGGAGACCGTCTACGTCGCCCAGCACGGACGGCCCTTCTCCGCCGTGGAAGCGCGCGGCACGGTCATGGGCTTCCAGGCCCACCCTGAGAAGTCCGGCCCCGCGGGCCTGCTCCTCCTCCAGGCGGCCCTGGCCTGGATGGGGGCCACCGTGCCCGCCCCGGAGGCGCCGTGCAACTGATCCCCAGCCTGGATCTCATGGACGGCCGCCTGGTGCGGCTCCGCCACGGCGATCCCGCCCAGGCCACCTTCTACGACCTGGCGCCGGAGGCCTGGGTGGCGCGCCTGGCCGCGGCCGGGGCCCGCCGCATCCACCTCGTGGATCTCGACGGCGCCTTCGGGCGGCCCCGGCAGGGGACGTTCCTCGGCTTCCCCGCCGCCTTTCCCGGGATCCGCTTCCAGCTCGGCGGCGGCCTGCGCGACCGCGCCGCCATCCAGGCGGTGCTGGACCTGGGCTTCGACGCAGTGGTGGGCACCCTCGCCGTGGAACAGCCGCGGGAGCTGAAGGGGCTGCCCGGTGACCGGGTGATCGCCGCCCTGGACCTGAAGGATGGCCGCATCGTCACCCGGGGGTGGCAGACGGCCAGCGCCTGCGCTTCGACGGACGTGTTCGAGTCCCTGCTGGTGCTGGGCTTCGATCGGGCCCTCGTCACGGACGTGGGCCGGGACGGCACCCTGGAGGGCCCCGGCCTGGCGGCCACGGCCGTGGTGGCCCAGGAAGGCTTCAAGGTGCAGGCCTCGGGGGGGCTGCGGAGCCTGGCCGACCTGGACGCCCTGGCCGGCATCCCCGGCGTGGTGGGCGCCATCAGCGGCAAGGCCCTCATGGAGGGCGTGCTGCCCCTGGACGGTCCCGCCACCCGGACGGCCCTGGAAGGAGCGGCCTGATGCCCGCCAAGCGCGTGATCCCCTGCCTCGACGTGAAGCACGGCCGCGTGGTGAAGGGCGTCCAGTTCAAGGACCTCCGGGACCTGGGCCATCCCGTGGATCTGGCCAAACGCTACGACCTGGAGGGCGCGGACGAGCTGGTGTTCCTGGACATCGCCGCCTCCATCGAGAACCGCGGAACCCGCGAGGCCTGGGTGCGCGAGGTGGCCCGGGAACTGAGCATCCCCTTCACCGTGGGCGGCGGCGTCGCCTGCGTGGATGACGCGAAGCGCCTCCTCCGGGCCGGGGCCGACAAGGTGGCCGTGAACACGGCGGCGGCCCAGCGGCCCGAGCTGGTGTCGGAACTGGCGGACGCCTTCGGCCGGCAGTGCGTGGTGGCGGCGGTGGACGTCAAGCGGGATGCCGACCTGGGCTGGCGCGTGTTCCTCAAGGGCGGCACCGAGCCCACCGGGCGGGTGGCGCTGGAGTGGCTCTGGGAGCTGAA
>JAJYBX010000234.1 GCA_021778785.1 Acidobacteriota bacterium | reverse complement strand
TTCCGAGGCCAGCGTGAGGCTGATGAGGGCGTTGATGGGGTAGATGCCGGCCGCCAGGAGGCCCGGCCCCATGCGTCGCAGGGTCCGGGCGACCCAGGGGTCCCGGAGGTGCAAGCCGAAGGCGAGGCCGAAGCCCTCCCGGCGCACGGCGGGCACGAGGACCAGCAGCTGCACCACGCCGCCCACGAGCACCCCGAGCGCGCAGACGAAGGCGACGGTCTCCATGGCCACGGGGCCGCTCCGCCGCAGCACATGGAGGGTGCCCCAGCCGAAGCCGATGAAGGCCAGGTTCCAGAAGATGGAGACCGACGCCGCCAGGGCGAAGCGGTGGCGCAGGTTCAGCAGGCCGGCGAACCCTGCCGTGACGCTGACCAGGGCCAGGTAGGGGAACATGATGCGGGCCAGGAAGGCGGTCAGGGTCCCCTGGGCCGCGGGTCGTCCCATCGTGAGCAGGTGGGCCAGGGGCGTCATCAGGATGATCACCAGCACCACCCCCACCAGGAGGATGGCCAGCAGCGTGCCCAGGAACCGGGCTGCCACCGCCCGCACGGCGGATTCGCCCTCGGCGGCCTCCGCCTCGGCGAGGGTGGGCAGGAAGGCGGCGGTCATGGTCCCCTCGGCCGTGAACCGCCGCAGCAGGGCGGGCAGGCGGAAGGCCACCGCATAGGCGTCCGCGGCGGCGCCGGCCCCGAGGAAGTGGCTCAGGAAGAAGGTCTGGGCCAGCCCCGACAGGCGGCTCAGCAGGGTCATCAGGCCGACGACCCCCGCGGACCGGAGCAGGCTGGGGCGGGAGGGTTGCGGGTCAGCCATGGCGCGCGTCGTTCCTCTGCGTTCTCTGCGTTCTCTGCGGTGAAAGAATCGCCTGGAAAGACGGGGCCTTCGGGCATGTCCGGGGAAGACTGGAGCCGCTAGTCGGAATTGAACCAACGACCATCCGCTTACAAGGCGGGCGCTCTACCAACTGAGCTATAGCGGCACGGTCCCAGTCTATCGAGAATCAGGCCTGCTGCTCCTGCTTCAGCTCCTCGAGGAAGATCTCCATCCACTTGGTGGAGAAGGCCCCGGAGATGAAGTCGGGATGGTCCATGATGCGGCGGTGCAGGGGCGCTGTGGTCTTGATGCCCTCAATGACGAGGGTGTCCAGGGCCCGGCGCATGCGGGCGATGGCCTCGCTCCGGTCCGCGCCGTAGGCGATCAGCTTGGCCACCATGGAATCGTAGTGGGGCGGGATGACCGCATCCTGGTGCATGGCCGTGTCCACGCGGATGCCGGGTCCGCCGGGGAAGTTCAGCGCGGTGATGCGGCCGGGGCAGGGGGTGAACTTGAAGGGATCCTCGGCGTTGATGCGGCACTCGATGGCGTGCCCCTTCTGGACGACCTGTTCCTGGGTGAAGCTCAGCTTCCGCCCGGCGGCGATGTGGAGCTGCTCCTTGACGATGTCGATGCCGGTGACCAGCTCGGTCACGGGATGCTCCACCTGCACGCGGGTGTTCATCTCCATGAAGAAGAAGTCGCCGCGCTTGTCCAGCAGGAACTCGATGGTGCCGGCGTTGTAGTAGCCCACGGCCTTGGCGGCCCGCACGGCGGTCTCGCAGATGCGGCGGCGCAGGTCGGGATCAAGGGCGGCGCTGGGGCTCTCCTCGATGAGCTTCTGGTGGCGGCGCTGGATGGAGCACTCGCGCTCGCCGAGGTGGACGACGTTGCCGAAGAGGTCCCCCATGATCTGGACCTCGATGTGCCGGGGCTCCAGGAGGTACTTCTCCATGTAGACGCTGTCATCGCCGAAGGCGCCCTTCGCCTCGCTGCGGGCGGTGTGGTAGAGGTCCGGCAGCTCCTCGGGGGAGTTCACGATGCGCATGCCGCGTCCGCCGCCGCCGGCGCTGGCCTTCACGATCACGGGGTAGCCGATCTGCTCGGCCACCACCAGGGCCTCCTCCACCGTCTCGATGATGCCGTCGCTGCCGGGCATGAGGGGCACGCCCGCGGCCTGCATGGTGGCCTTGGCCTGGGCCTTGTTGCCCATCTTCCGGATGATCTCGGCGCTGGGACCGATGAAGTTGATGCCGCAGGCGAGGCACACTTCCACGAAGTGGGCGTTCTCGCTGAGGAACCCGTAGCCGGGATGGATCGCCTCGGCGCCGGTGACCTCGGCCGCCGCGATGACCTGGGGGATGTTCAGGTAGGACTTGGAGGAGGGCGGGGGGCCGATGCAGACCTCCTCGTCGGCGAACCGCACGTGGAGGGCGTTCCGGTCGGCCTCGGAATAGACGGCCACGGTCTGGATGCCCAGCTCCTTGCAGGCCAGGATCACCCGCAGGGCGATCTCGCCGCGGTTGGCGATGAGCACCTTCTTGAAGGGCGGAGCGCCCTCGGGGACGGCGGCGGGCCGCGTTCCCTTGCGTTTGATGGCCGCGCTCATGGCCTACCCGATCCGCACGGCGAAGAGGCGCTCGCCGTATTCCACGGGCTGGCCGTTCTCCACGAGGACCTTGACGACCTCGCCGGCCACATCGCTCTCGATCTCGTTCATGAGCTTCATGGCCTCGATGATGCAGAGCGTCTGGCCGGGCTTCACGAAGTCGCCGGGCTGGGCGTAGGGGGCGGACGTCGGGTTGGGGGCGCGGTAGAAGGTGCCGACGATGGGGCTGGTGACGTAGTGGATGCCGGGCTCGTCCGCGGGGACCTCGGGGGCGGCGGGCGCCACGGGCATGCTGGGCATGGAGGGCACGGGCAGGTGGTGGACGGCGGGGGCGCCCATCATCACCGGGGCCTGCATGGACACCACCGGGGCCGGCCCGTCCTTGCGGATCCGGAAGCGCATGTCGCCGGCCTCGAATTCGAACTCCTGGAAGGGTTCGCGGCCCACGAGGGCGATGAGGGCCTTGATCTCCTCCAGGCCCACGGTCTGGGGACCGGCGGGTCGTGGGGTCGCGGGCTTCTTGGCGGGGACGGGTTTCTTGCGGGAGGTGCTCATGGAAACTCCAGCGTGCGGACCGTTCGGGGGAAGGGAACGAGCATAGCAAAGCCCCTCGGGTCAGGCATCTCAGGATTCTTCTTCAGGCTCGGGGACTTCCGCCTTCCGGCGGCTTCGGGGGCCGGTTTCTTCCGCCCGGAATTCTTTCCTCGCGGCATCCAGGATGCCGTTCAGGAATTGCGTGCCTTCCTGGTCGCTGAATTCCTTCACGATCTCCAGCGCCTCGTTGATGACGATGGGGAAGGGGATCTCCTTCACGAACATGAGCTCGTAGAGGCCCAGGCGGAGGAGGTTCCGGTCCACCACGGCCATGCGGTGGATCTTCCAGTGCTCGGCGTACCGGGTCAGGGCGGTGTCGATCTCGTCCAGGTGGCCGTGCACGCCGTCCACCAGCCGCCGGGCGTAGTAGAAGGCGTCCCGGTTCAGGTCCTGGATGGCGTAGAAGCCCGCGAAGACCTGATCCGGCTGGTAGCCGGTCACGTCCATGGCGTAGAGCATCTGGAGCGCGTACTCGCGCCCCCGTCGGCGGACACCCATCTACTTACGTCCCTTCGAACCCTTGAGGGCATGGCCCAGGTCCACCATCTCGAGGAGGCTCTGGGCGGCTTCCCAGCCCTTGTTGCCCATCTTGGCGCCGGCCCGGTCGATGGCCTGCTCCACGGAATCCGTGGTGAGCACACCGAAGGTGAGGGGCACGTCGGTGTCCAGGGCCACCTGGGCCGAGCCCTTGGTGACCTCGGCGGCGATCATGTCGAAGTGCGGGGTGCCGCCGCGGATGACGGAGCCCAGGACCACCACGCCGGCATAGCGCCCGCTGCGGGCGGCCAGCTGGGCCGCCTGGGGCAGCTCGAAGCTGCCGGGGACGCGGATGAGGTCCATCTGCTCGTCGTGGCCGCCGTGGCGGAGGATGCAGTCCTTGGCGCCCTCGACGAGGCGCTCCACGATGAAATCGTTCCAGCGCGAGGCCACCAGCGCGAAGCGGTCGCCCTCATGCACGCGGATGTGGCCCTCAAAGATCCCCATGGGAACCCCCCGAAAGGTGGTTGGCTTGCTCGGACTGAGGAGCATACCACAGGTCAGGGAACCGGCCCAGCGTACAGGCGGGGACCCCGGGCCGCCGAGGCGATCCGGGGTCCCGGTCCAGGGCGTGAGGCTAGAGCTTCACCGTGTCCGCGATCTCCTTGAAGTCGGGGATCTGGTCGAAGTTCATGTAGCGGTAGATGTCGGCGGCCTTCTGGCCGACGATGCCGATCTGCTCCATGTACTCGGCCACGGTGGGGATTCGGCCGAGCAGGGCGCAGATGGCGGCCAGTTCCGC
>JAJYBX010000233.1 GCA_021778785.1 Acidobacteriota bacterium | reverse complement strand
CTTGGCGCGGCTGAGGGCCTGGTTGATGTGCTTGGGGCCGCTGGCGTCCGCCGTGATGTAGGGCAGGCTGATGTCGGTCTGGGTGGTGCTGGAGAGCTCGATCTTGGCCTTCTCGGCGGCTTCCTTGAGGCGCTGCATGGCGTCCGCCTGCTTGCGGAGGTCGATGCCCTCGGCCTTCTGGAACTCGTCCGCCAGCCAGTCGATGATGGCCTGGTCCACGTTGTCGCCGCCCAGGTGGGTGTCGCCATTGGTGGACTTCACCTCCACCACGCCCTCGGAGACCTCGAGGATGGAGATGTCGAAGGTGCCGCCACCGAAGTCGAAGACGGCGATGGTGCCATCCTTCTTCTTGTCGAGGCCATAAGCGAGGGCCGCGGCCGTGGGCTCGTTCACGATGCGCTTCACGTCCAGGCCGGCGATGGCGCCGGCGTCCTTGGTGGCCTGGCGCTGGGCGTCGTTGAAGTAGGCGGGCACGGTGATGACGGCCTCCGTGACCTTCTCGCCCAGGTAGGCCTCGGCGGCCTCCTTCATCTTCGTCAGCACCACCGCGCTGATCTCCTCGGGGCTGAGGTGCTTGCCGTTCACCACCACGGCGCAGCCGCCCTTGTCGGCCCGCTCCACGGCGTAGGGCACCAGCTTCTGCTCCTTGTCGGAGTCGGCGTAGGGGAGGCCCATGAAGCGCTTGATGGAGTAGATGGTGCTCCGGGGCTGGGCGACGGCCTGCCGCTTGGCGGACACGCCCACCAGCCGCTCGCTGGTCTTGGGGTTGAAGCCCACCACGGACGGGGTGGTGTTCGCGCCCTCGGGGTTCGGGATCACCTTGGGCTGTCCGCCCTCCATGACGGCCACGCAACTGTTGGTGGTGCCGAGGTCGATGCCGATGATCTTGCCCATGGGGGTCCTCCAGGATGTGCGGTGGGAACGGGGCGCAGGACGGCAGGCCGTTCTGCGAAAGGAAAGGATAGCGCCGCCGTCGGGGGAGTCAATGGAATCTTCCGGTTTTGACTCAAATTTTCTTCGCCTTTGAACCCCATGCACAGTTCGATATGCTGGAAGCATGACGCTTCGTCCCTGTCCCCTCTGTCGGACCCCCACCCCCTGGGAGGGGAATCCCTGGAAGCCCTTCTGCTCGGAGCGCTGCCAGACCCTCGATTTGGGCGCCTGGGCCAGCGAGAACTACCGCGTCCCCGACCGCCCTGCCCAGGAAGAAGGGGAGGGCTGGAGCGGCGAAGACGAGGCCGGGGAGTAGGCCGCTACTCCGCCCCGTGGACCTTCTTCACCATGTAGCGGGGCCGGTCGCGGACTTCCTGGTAGATGCGGCCGATGTACTCGCCCAGCAGGCCGAAGGCGATGAACTGGGCCCCCACGAAGAAGAAGAGCAGGGCGAAGAGGCTGAACACGCCGCCCACGGTGCCCTCGGGGTGGAGGAACCGGTACGCCATCAGGCCCACGAAGAGGGCGAAGCCCAGGAAGGCGATGAGGACCCCCAGCACGGAGAGCATCTGCAGGGGCAGCAGGGAGAAGCTGGTGAGCAGGTCGAACTGGAGGTTGATGAGCTTCCAGAGCCCGTATTTGCTCTCGCCGGCGGCCCGCTCGGCGTGGGCCACGGGCACTTCGGTGATGCGCTTGGCGAAGCTGTTGGCCAGGGCCGGGATGAAGCTCGACCGCTCCTTGCACAGCAGCATGGCGTTCACCACCTCCCGGCTGTAGGCCCGCAGCATGCAGCCGTAGTCGTGGAGCTTCACGCCCGTGGTCTTCCGGGTGACGGCATTGACGATCTTGCTGGGCATGGTGCGGAAGAAGCTGTCGTTCTGCTGGCGGCCCTGGCGCCAGCCGCCCACCACGTCGTAGCCCTCCTCCACCTTGGCCACCAGCTTGGGGATCTCCTCCGGCGGGTTCTGCAGATCCGCGTCCAGGGTGACGATGATCCGCCCACGGGTCTCCGCGAAGGCTCCGAAGATGGCGCTGTGCTGGCCATAGTTGCGGTTGAACTCCACGATCTTGATCCGCGGCTCGGCCTTGGCGATCTCCACCAGCATCGGGAGGCTCCGGTCCCGGCTGCCGTCGTCCGTGAACACGACCTCCCAGGGTTTCGCGGGATCCGCGAAGGCCTCCGCCATCACCTTCGAGAGCCGCTCCCACAGGACGGGGATGTTCTCCTCTTCGTTGTAGATGGGGATGACGATGCTGAGGTAGGGCTCCATGGCGACTCCGGGCACAGGGTCATTCTAGTAGGATCGAAGCCATCACCCGGAGCCCCCATGGCCGACCCCAAGATCCTGCTGGTGGAAGACGAGCTCAGCCTGGCCGAGGGCATCAAGCTGAACCTCGAGCTGGAGGGGCTCCCCTGCACCTGGATCCCCCGGGGGGACGAGGCCCTGAAGCGCATCCTTTCGGAGACCTTCGATCTGGTGATCCTCGACGTGATGCTCCCGGGCATGGACGGGTTCAGCGTCTGCGAGCGGGTGCGGGAGGCGAAGAACTTCACGCCCATCCTCTTCCTCACGGCCAAGAACACCGAGGATGACCGCGTCCACGGCTTCGAGACCGGCGGGGACGACTACCTGGGCAAGCCCTTCCAGGTCCGCGAGCTGCTGCTCCGGGTGCGGGCCATCCTCCGGCGCGAGGCCTGGTACAAGAACCGCGACATGGGCAGCCGCCAGACCTTCGGCCCCAACTGGGTGGACTTCGACAATTTCTGCGGCGAGGGCCCCACGGGCCCGTTCCAGCTGGGCGTGAAGGAATGCATGATCCTCAAGCTCCTGGTGGAGCGCCCGGGCCAGGTGGTGAGCCGCGCGGACATCCTCGACAAGGTCTGGGGCGAGGACGCCTACCCCACCAGCCGCACGGTGGACAACTTCATCGTGCGCATCCGCCGGGTCATCGAGGAGGATCCCCATCATCCCCGCTGGATCCACACCATCCGGAGCATCGGCTACCAGTTCGATCCCGAGGGGAAGCAGCGGCGCGGCGAGGATTGACGCCGGGAAGGGGCGCCCGGGGGCGCCCCTTCCCGTGGTTCCGGGGGATCTACTTCGCGTCGAACTCGCGGCTCCGGCCCAGTTTCTCGAAGGCCACCATCTGCTCCGCGAGGGTCGCGGCGGGGGGCAGCAGCTTCACCTCGGCCAGGATGGCCCGCTTCTCGTCGCCCTTGCTGAACTTGCTCTCGCCCATGACGGGCTGCAGGACGGGCAGCAGGGGGAGGGCGGGAGCGGCGCCTTCGGGGGCCTTGGAGCCCGCGATGTCGCCGGCGTGGTCCAGGAGGCCGAAGCCGGCCCGGCCCTGGTCGGCGCCGGTCCCGGTGGCGAGGCGGCGCAGGTCCAGCCAGCCCATGCCCGGATCGCGGAGGACCTCGAGGTCATCCCGGTCCAGCCAGGTGACGAGGCCGGCCAGGGCCTTGGTCTGGACGGGGTCCGGCAGGAGCCGCTTCTTCTTCTCGCCCTTGATCTCCACCTCCTGGGGGGTGTCGTCCACGTAGTGCATGGCCTGCTTCACCCAGGAGGCCAGCACGGCCTTCTGCTCATGGAAGCCCTCGGGCGCCTTGGGCGCCTTCGCCTTCCGGGCCTTCTTGCCCTTGGCGGCCTCGGGCTCGGCCCAGGTGGGCGCGGCGGCATCCACCTTGGGATCGAAGAGGAGGCCGCGCACCCGCGCCAGCCGGCCTTCCAGCCCCTTGGTGGCGGCATCCCCGGTGCGGGCTCCGGCCTTGGTGGCGGCCAGGGCCAGGGACCGCAGCCCCTTCCAGTTGCCCTCCATGAGGATCTTCTTCCCCTCGGCGTCGTAGGGGCCGTGGTTGGCATGGAAGGCCGCCAGGTAGGCCTCCACGGGGGCGAGCCCCTCCTTGGCCTTGTCCGGCAGGGCGTCCTTGGTGCCCACCAGCGCCTCGAGGGCGTCGCGGACTTCGATGGCGCGGGGGTGGCTGCGGTAGTAGCCGAGCTCGTGGGCGGCCAGGACGGCGCGGTCCAGGTCGTAGGCGTACTTGCGCTGGGTGGGCCGCCACTGGTCGAAAGGCTTCGCCTCCGGCGTGGCGGGCTTCGCTTCCTGCGCGGCGGCAGGCGCCGCCTCCTGGGCCGCGGGTTTCACCGCCTCGGCGGGAGCCTTCGCCGTCTCGGGCTTGGCCTCCTCGGGCTTGGGGGCCTGGGGCTTGGCCTCGGGGGCCGGGGCCGTGGGGGCAGGGGCGGGAGGCGGTTCCGGGGGAGGGGTCTGGGCGAGGAGCCCCGACCCGACAACGAGTGCCATGACCCAGCTGCGCTGCATAACGCTCCTCCTCGGAGATGACGGGCTGTGGAAGCCCCTCATTATGCCCCAAGG
>JAJYBX010000232.1 GCA_021778785.1 Acidobacteriota bacterium | reverse complement strand
GGGGGCGGTCCTTCCGCATGCAAGCTGTTCAGGCTCACGCTCTTTCAGAGCGTTTCGCCCAAGTTGGCTGAGAGTGCGCCGCTGCGCAGCAGCCGGCGCTTGAGCGCTTGCTGCTGCTGATCACGCCGTCAGCAGGCCGTGTGGAAAGCTTGCTTTCCAGCCGAAAGGCCGAGGGTGGCTGATTTCCCGTGGGAAGGGGGGTGGGGCCCGTGGAAATCCCACCGAGGCCTTCCGTAGGCTCGGGAGGAAGCCGGCAGGCTTCCTCTCGGCCGTGGCCGAGGCGCCTCAGGGATTTCCATGGGACGGGGCCCCGCTTTCCATGGGAAATCCGACGCCCGAGCACGGCCTGCGCGTATTGCCGCGACGCCTCGGATGGGCCGAGGGGGGGCCTGGGGGGGATCCGGTTGCTGCGGATTTCCCGGGGCAGCGGCTCTATACCTTGTCGCCACAACCAGATACAAAGGGAGCCTCCCCACGTTCAGGCGGTCCGGTTTTGCAGGCCAACAACCGCATGAGCGTGCCCTGGAGGCTCGTTCATGGATTGTCTCGAAAGCCGCGGCCAGCGCAAGCCCGAAGTGCGCCCCTGCTGTCCGAATTGCGGGAAGCCGGGCTGGCTTGACGGCTGGCGTTTCGTGAAACTGCAGGCGAAGGTCACGCTGGCGGGAGTCCTGGCTTGGATGGCGGGGATGTGGCGCCGGCGGGCCCGCTGCCCCAACCCGGATTGCCCAGTCCGGGGCTGGACGGTCTACGAGGAGCAGGGCTATTCCCACCGCACCTTCCCCCCAGCCGTGGCCGCCGCCGCGGTGGCCGAGCTCCTGTTTCGCGGGGAGACGGCCCTGGCGGACGTGGCGAAGCACTGGGGCTGCTCTCGATGGACCCTGGTCCGGTGGGTGGAGTGGATCGGAGGCCTCGTCGAGCTGGCGGTCCTGTTCAAGGTCTGTTGGACCTGCGACCCGTCCGGAATGCCCCCTCCGGCCTATCGGGCCCAGCAGGATGCGGATTCCTCCGGACCCGCATGGGCCTCCAGAATGGCCCTGGCCGGAAGCCTGATTCTCCTGTTCGAGAAGCTCGCCCGGCTTCTCCGGGACCAGGGCGTTCCCCTGGAGGAGGGGCCGGGTCTGGGCGCCTTCCTTCGTCATCAGCTCGACCGCTTCTGTCGGGTCTCCTGGCTGACCAAACCCTCCCCGCCGTTGCTTTTCGATGGGCTCTGGCCCGGCGGGTAGGTTGGGGGCATGCCCCCTCCCAATGACCGTTCCCTCGAAATCGCCGCCTTTCGGCACCACCTCATAGCCACCGCCCTCGAGGCGGAGGACGAAGGCCTGTCTGCCGAGATCGAGGTGGCCGCTTCCAGGACTCACCGGCACCCCGACGGGCATGAGCTTCAGATCTCCGCAGCCACCCTCTGGCGGTGGCTCGCCTTGTACCGGAAGGGTGGCTTCCAGGCCCTCCAGCCCAAGGTCCGGCAGGATCGGGGAGCGCTGCGCGCCTTTCCCAACGCCATCCTTGAGCGGGCTGTGGCCATCCGCAGAGAAGGCCCCAAACGCTCGACCCGGACGATCCTGAAAAAGATGGTCCTCGAGGGCCTCATCAAGCCGGGCGCCATCTCCCGGGCCACCCTGGACCGCCACCTTGACCGCCTCGACATGTCCCGCAAGCGCGTGGGCACCCTGGCCACGAAGGTGTTCCGCCGCATCCGGACCGATGCTCCGATGGAACTGGTGGTCACCGACTTCCACGACGGTCCCTACGTGCTGGAGGGCGACCGGATCACGCGGACTCATTTCAGCGGCTTCATCGACCACTACAGCCGGGCCATCCTGGAGGGCCGCTACCACCTCACCGAGAGCTTCGTCGCGCTCCGGTTCGGCTTCCGCCGTCTCCTGGGCCTCCACGGCTGTCCCGTGACATTTTTCATGGACAACGGGGCCGCCTATCGCAGCCTCCGCCTGAAGGCGGGCTGCGCCGCCCTGGGGATCCACCTGGCCCATTCCACGCCCTACGTGGCAGAAAGCCGCGGCGTCATCGAACGCTGGAACCGGACGCTGGGGGAGCAGTTCGAGTACGAGGTCAGCCTCCGCCGGGACACGCCCACCCTCGAGGAGGTGAATACGTGGTTCCAGGCCTGGCTCTCCGAGTCCTACCACCGGGACGTCCACTCGGAAACCGGCCAGAGCCCCGCTGATCGCCTCAGCCAGACGCCGGCTGTCGGCAACCCCGCGCCGCCCCCGGAGGCCGTGGACGAATGCCTGCGCATCCAGGAGACCCGAACGGTCCATCGGAAAAGCTCCACGGTGGAAGTCGCGGGCATCCGCTACCTGGTCTCCTCCGAGCTCCGGGGGCGGAAGGTCCAGGTCCTCTTTGATCCCTCCGATCCGGCCTACATCCTCGTCGCCACGGGCAAGGGTGACGTCCTCCAGAGGGCCACGCCCCAGGAGCCCGGCCAGGCCCCGCCTGCTCCCGAAACCACCCCGCAATCCCCGGCCCAGGGTCCTGGTTCCAACTACCTGGACCTGCTCCTGGCCGAGCATGAGCGCCATCGTCGGGTCGAACTCGCGGCCCTGCGGATGCGGCCCCGGGATGAGCCGGACCTGGGCCTGCCAGGCCTAGTGGCCCACCTCGAAGCCTGCCGGGGCGTAGCCCTCACGGATCCGGAGCGGAGCCGGGCCGCCGCCTTCCGCCGCCGCATGAAGCCCCTCGACCCCGACCTGGCCCGGCAGGCCCTGGAAACCGCCCGCCGCCGCCTCGGGCCGGGCCTCCACCTGGACGAATACCTCCAGGTTCTCGAAACCCACGTCGTCCGCGCTCGCGCCGCGGCGACCCCAGCCCCGAAAGGAACCAAAGCATGACCGCCCTCCTGGACCACTTCCGCCTCCAGCACCAGCCCTTCCCCCGGGTGCCCCCCGAGGAGGCCATCCTCCGCCACAAGGGCATCGAGGAGGCCATCGCCCGGCTTCACTTCGCCTTGGAGCGGGACACCATCGCCCTGCTGGTGGCCGACAGCGGCTACGGCAAGTCCACCGTCCTGTCCCTGTTCGCCAAGTCCCTGGACGCCTCCAACCACCAGCTCGTCACCCTTTCCCTCACCACCCTGGGGCCCTTCAGCCTGATCTCCAACATCGCCACCTCCCTGGGGCTGAAGCCCAAGCGGTTCAAGGGGGACACCGCGGCCGCCCTGCTGGCCCACCTGCGGGGTCTGCCGCGCCGAACCATCCTGGTCGTTGACGAAGCTCATCTGCTTCCCGACGAATCCCTGGAGGACCTGCGCCTGCTCACCGCCGATGCCTTCGACAGGCGCAGCCCCTTCTCCCTGGTCCTCTGCGGCCAGCCGCGTCTCCGGGAGCGCCTGGCCGAGCCCAGGCACGTGGCCCTGGCCCAGCGGATCGGCGTGCGGGTCCGCCTGCGACCCCTGACCGAGGGGGAGGTCGGTCTGTTCATCGTCCAGCACCTCAAGGCGGCCGGGGCCGCCGGGACCCTGTTCGACGCCCAGGCCAACGCGGCCATTTTCCAGCACACCCGGGGGGTGCCACGGCTCGTCCAGAACCTCGCCCTGGGCGCGGCCCTGGCGGCCATGGCCGCCGGAAACCCCAGCGTCGACGCCGTGGCCGTCCAGCAGGCCGTGGTCGATCTGGAGGACCTGTGAGATTCCCGACTCCCGAATTCCTGAAGGATCTCGCAAGGGACGGCCCGGTGACGGATCTCCTCGTGCCGGAACTCAAGCCCAGGGAGGCGTGGCTGCTGGACCAGTTCCTGGAAGGAGTCCACGAAGCGCTCTGGGATACCTACGCCGAGGACATCCTCGACTACCAGGACCGCCGGGACTTTCCGGACCTGCATCCCCCCGAGGATTCCGAGCCTACGCCTCCATCGGACCTGGACCCGTGGGCCGGACCCAACATCCCGTTCTGAACGGATTGCCCCGGACCCCCGGGGCTTTCTCGTGCCCAGCCACTCTCAACAAACGTGAGCAGGATGCTCCAAATCTGCGTGCGTCATAACACCATCTTTGGAAGCGATTCGAATGGATGTATGACTTTTCGCACCGCCTTCTGTTAAGTGATCTTGACGGTGGCGGGACGGGCCGCATGGCACCCCAAGGTGGCCCCCCTCGTCCCGGAAATCATGGGCGAACTGGCAACGTTAGCCGGTAGGCTCCTTCTGGGGACCGCATTATGCCGCCAGTAGTCAGGCATTCCGGCCATGAAGGTCTATCGTAAACAACTCGGAACCAAAATTTCGGTTTGGTGAAGGATTTGTATTATGCATTGTTTTTGTGTTACGTTATCTTTGCAATATCACCCAGAGGCTCTATGGTTC
>JAJYBX010000231.1 GCA_021778785.1 Acidobacteriota bacterium | reverse complement strand
CACCACGGCGTTGGAGAGATCCTTGGTCTTGAAGTAGTTGGTGAGGATGGGCGTGGCCAGCAGCTGGTCCGCGGGCTTGCGGAAGAAGCCCAGGATCTGGGGGGCGTGCAGGGTCATGGTGAGCACGCGGTCCGCGCCGGCGGTCTCCAGCAGGTCGGCCACCAGGCGGGCCGTGATGGAGATGCGCGCCTCGTCCTTCTTGTCGCTGCGGGCGTAGGGGAAGTAGGGCAGCACCGCCGTGATGCGCGCCGCGCTGGCGAACTTCAGGGCGTCGATGAGGATCAGCAGCTCCAGCAGGTTGTCGCTGACGGGCGGGCAGGAGGTCTGGATGACGAAGACGTCCGATTCCCGGACGTTCTCCTCCACCTTCACCTTGATGTTCTCGTTGGAGAACCGGGTGATCTTCAGCTTGCCCAGGGGCATGCCCATGTGCGTGGCGATGCCCTTCGCCAGGTCCGGGTGGCTGCTCCCGGAAAACACCTTCATCTCGCCGAACATGGATCCCCCGATCTCGACCCCAAGTGTAGCCGAGGGGCCGGGAGGGGGTCGTCACACGGAAAAGATGAAATGCGGGGACAGGATTAACAGGATGAAAAGATGGATTAACAGGAGTAAGGATGGGCGGGGTTGCCTCTCGCCGAGCTGACGGTAGCACCCGCACCGAACAAGGCAGCTTGTGGATCCGGGATGGAATCGAGGACGGAGAAACGCGCCTGAGAAAGCACTCGGAGGCTGGGGCGTCCAGGCTTCACCTCTTTGGCATCCCCCTTCGTGAGCCTGGCGACCGGGGTTGCTTTTCCGGTTCTGTTCCTTTAATCCTGTTAATCAAGCTTTTAATCCTGTTAATCAAGCTTTTAATCCTGTTAATCCTGTCCAGTCTTTTCAGACCCTTCCGCCGCCGACCCGCTCGATGCGGGCGCCGACGCCCTGGAGTTTCCGCTCCAGGCCCGCATAGCCGCGGTCGAGGTGGTAGATGCGGTCCACCACCGTCTCGCCCTGTGCCACGAGGCCGGCGATGACGAGGGCGGCGCTGGCGCGGAGGTCCGTGGCCATGACGGTGCAGCCCGTGAGTTCCGCCGGGCCCGCCACGATGGCCGTGTGGCCGTCCGTGCGGAGGTTGGCGCCCAGGCGCTCCAGCTCCATGGCGTGCTGGAAGCGGTTCTCGAAGATGCCCTCGTTGATGACGCTGATGCCCGAGGCCTGGGTCATCACCGCCATGGCCTGGGCCTGGAGGTCCGTGGGGAAGCCGGGGAAGGGCTGGGTGCTGATGTCCTTGGAGTGCAGCTTCTGGCCGCACTCGCGCTGGATACGGAGCTGGCGGCCCTCCTGGGATTCCCGTTCGGTGAGGACGCAGCCGGCCCGCTCCAGCAGGTCCAGCAGGGCGCGCAGGTGGTCGGGTTCGCAGCGGTCCAGCACCACGTCGCCGCAGGCGGCGGCCACGGCGCAGAGGTAGGTGCCGGCCTCGATGCGGTCCGGGATCACCGCGTGGGCGCAGCCGTGCAGGCTCGCCACGCCCGTGACCGTGAGCGTGCCCGTGCCGAGGCCCTCGATCCGGGCGCCCATCTCCACGAGCAGCTGGGCCAGGTCCCCGATCTCGGGCTCCTGGGCGGCGTTGCGGAGCACGGTGGTGCCCTCCGCCAGGGTGGCGGCCATGAGGATGTTCTCCGTGGCCCCGACGCTCACCTTCTCGAAGGTGTGGTCGATGGCCCGCAGGCGGCCCTTCACCGAGGCGTGGATGTAGCCGTGGCTGATCTCGATCACGGCGCCCATGCGCTCCAGGGCCTCCAGGTGGAGGTTCACGGGGCGCGCGCCGATGGCGCAGCCGCCGGGCAGGCTCACCGTGGCCCTGCCGAAGCGGGCGAGCAGGGGCCCCAGCACGAGGATGGAGGCCCGCATGGTCTTCACCAGCTCGTAGGGGGCCTTGGGGTCCTCGCTGCCCGCGCAGGCCAGCCGGCCCGTGAGCTCGAAGCCCTCGCCCTCGGGTTCCAGGACGGCCTCCGTGCCCAGGGCCTGGAGCACCTTCACCATGGTGCGGATGTCGGCCACCGCCGGCAGGTTGGACAGCACCACGGGATCCGCCGTCAGCAGCGCCGCCGCCAGGCAGGGCAGGGCCGCGTTCTTGGCACCCGACACGCGGATGCGGCCCCGCAGGGGCTGGCCACCTTGGATCACCAGTCGGTCCATTCGATCTCCCGGCCTTCCAGCGTAGCCCATCAGGGGCCCGGGGCGCCGCCTCTCCCGGACGTCCGCGCGGCCCCGTGGGGGTCCGGCTGGGCACGCCCGGTCAGAGCACCCGGCCCCGGAGAGCCCCGAGGGGCAGGGGGCCCCACTCGCGGCCATCGCGGCTTGCGGGCCGGTTGTCGCCCAGCATCAGGTAGCCGCCACCGCAGGCCTGGGTGCCATCGCCCCCGCGCTCGGGATGGGCCACCCAGGGCTCGTCCAGGGTGCGGCCATCCACGCGGAGGTCGGGTCCGTCCCAGGCCACGGTCTCGCCGGGCAGGCCCAGCACGCGCTTGACGGCCTCGCCGTCGGGACCGGCCACCACCCAGACCTCGCCCCGGCGGGGGGCGGGGCAGGCCCAGGCCCGCAGGACCCACCGCAGGTCGCCGCTGTGCAGGGTGGGCTCCATGCTGTGGCCCGCCACGCGGACGGGATGGACCACGGCCAGGGGCGAGAGGGCCAGGGCCAGGGCGGCGAAGGGGATCCAGGGCTTCATGGTCATGCCCCTAGGGTGCGGGCCAAGGGGGCATCGTTCCCGGTCAGGGCCGCACGGCCAGCCGCCGGCCCTGCCCGTCCGTGAGGGCCACTTCCTTCAGGCGGGCCGGGGCCGGCGCGAAGGGCGCAAGCTCGGCGGCGAGTCTCTGGGCCAGGGCCAGGGGACCTTCCAGGCCCAGGTCCGAGAGGAGGCGGCCCTGCAGGGGCGCCAGGGCCCGGTCGAGGGCGGCCTCCAGATCGCGGAAGTCCACCACCACGTCGAAGCCGTCGAGGCCGGCCCGCTCGGCCACCACCTCCACGGTGTAGTCATGGCCCTCCCACCGGTCGGCGCGCCGGAACACCACCGACAGGGGGCGGGTCACGGCGGCTTCGAAGTGGCATTCGGGGGTGCCCAAGGCTGACTCCAGGTCGGGCCTTCAGTTTGTCATGGCCGTGGCTACACTGTCCGTTCGAGCACGGCATACCTGACAAACGGGTGAACGAAATCCAGCGGACGGCCCCGCGCCGCCCCTGGCATCACTGGATGCATCTGGGAGGGACCATTCCATGCAGGCCCTGGAAATCGCACTGTTCTGGATCATGACGCTGGGCGCCGGCGCGTTCTTCGTGTGGACCCTGCGGAAGCGCCTGGCCACGCTGAAGGCGGGCCTCCCGGACAACCGCTTCGACCGGCCCGGCGAGCGCCTCAAGGGCGTGTTCACCCTCGTGTTCGGGCAGAAGCGGCTGCTGAGGGACAAGTACGCGGGCCTCTACCACGTCCTGATCTTCTACGGCTTCTGCGTCCTGTCCCTGCGCTCCATCGGGCTCGTCTTCGAGGGGCTCTTCCCGGTCTTCCACATGACCGAGGCCCTGGGCCGCTTCGGCCTCGGCTACCAGGCCACCAAGGACATCTTCGAGGTGCTGGTGCTGGTGGGCTTGGCCATGTCCGCCTTCCGGCGCCTCGTGCTGAAGCCCTGGCGCCTGGAGAACTCCGCAGACGCCTGGCTCACCCTGAGCCTCATCGGCGGCCTCATGGTCACGGACCTCCTCGCCGACGGCGCCTTCATCGCCCTGAACCACCCGGCCTGGGCGGCCTGGTCCCCGGCCGGGGCCCTCGTGGCCGGCTGGCTGGGCGGCATGAGCCCGTTCGGGCAGCTGGCCCTCTTCAAGGGCATGTGGTGGCTGCACCTGGCCCTCCTCTACAGCTTCGGCAACTTCCTGCCCTACTCCAAGCACTTCCACGTCTTCACATCGCTCTTCAACATCTACTTCCGCGAGCTGGAGCCCAACAAGAACCTGAAGCCCATGGACCTGGAGGCCGAGCACTTCGGCATCAACCGGATCCAGGACTTCACGTGGAAGCAGATGCTGGACTTCTACACCTGCGTGGAGTGCGGCCGCTGCCTGGAGAACTGCCCCACCACGCTCACCGGCAAGCCCCTCCGGCCCAAGGACTTCGGCAACGACCTCCGCGACTACCTGAAGGCCACGCCCCTGGACCAGATGGGCCAGGACCAGCCCGTGCCCGCGGATCGTAAGCTCATCGGCGGCCCCGTGCCCGAGGGCGCCGTGTGGAAGCGGGACGAGGAGCATGCCCCCTGGAGCAAGGCGCAGCTGGAGGGCTGGATCAGTCAGGACACCATCTGGGCCTGCACCAGCTGC
>JAJYBX010000230.1 GCA_021778785.1 Acidobacteriota bacterium | reverse complement strand
CCTGCTGCTGGCCTGCGAGCGGCTGGAGGTTCCCGAGGATCCCCGGCGCGAGCTGGAAGCGGATCTCGTGGGCTGGCCTGGGCGCCTGGAAGCCGCCCGGGAGGCGGTTCGCGTCTACTTCGCCGAGCACGGCGACCGCCTGGCGGCCTTCATCGCCGAGCCCCTCCTCCAGGCGGCGGGCGGCATGCGCATGTGGCCGCCGGAACTGCTCCAGGAGCTGCGGGCCCAGTGCGACGCCCACGGCGTGTACCTCATCGCCGACGAGGTGATGACGGGCTTCGGCCGCACCGGCACCTTCCTGGCGTGCGAACAGGCCGGCGTGGCCCCGGACCTGCTCTGCCTCTCCAAGGGCCTCACGGGCGGCACCCTGCCCCTCTCCATGACCTGGGCCACGGAGGAGCTCTACGGCCACTTCTGGGGCGAGCCGTCCTCGGGCCGTGCGTTCCTCCACGGCCACAGCTACACCGCCAACCCCCTGGCCTGCGCCGTGGCCTGCGCCAGCCTGGCCCTCTTCGACGACGAGCCCGTGCTGGCACACGCCGCGGAGATCTCCGCCGCCATGACCGACACGTTCCGGGCCCTTTCCGCGCATCCCGCCGTGCGGAGGACCCGCGTGCTGGGCACCGTGGGGGCCTGCCAGCTGGTGGATCCCGCCACCGGCTCGCCCGACACCCTGGAGGCGCGCTTCGGCTGGAGGCTCCACCGCCGGGCCCTGGACCACGGCCTGCTCGTGCGGCCCGTGGGTGACTGCCTCTACCTGATGCCGCCCCTCTGCACGCCGCCGGACCGGATCCGCGAGGCGGGCGAGACGCTGCTGACGCTGCTGGGCTGATGCGCCCCGGGGTCGCGGCCGGCCTGGCCCTCCTCCTGGCGCCCGCCCTGGGGGCCCAGGCCCTCGGCTCGGGCGGGCTGCGGGGCACCGTTCGGTCCATAGACGGCACGCCCCTCGCCGGGGTGCGCCTCAGGCTGGTGGAGACGGCCACGAACCGCGTGCGGAGCCTCGTCACCGGCGCGGATGGCGCCTTCCGGTTCCGCGGCGTCGAGCCCGGCGTATGCCGCCTGGAGGTGGCGGCCGGGGATTCCGGCGGCCAGCGGATCACCGGCCTGCGCATCCGCCCGGGCGCCGACACCGCGCTGGACGTGGACCTCATGCCCATGGAGGCCGGGATGGTCCTCGAGGTCGAGGCGCCGGATCCGCCGACGGACCCCTCGGAGACGGCCCTGGCCACCGACCTCCCGGGAGCGCTCCTCCGCGCCCTCCCCCTGCGGTCGCGCGATCCCGCCGCCCTGGCGGACCTGGGCCCCTGGCCCGCACCCCCCACCGCGAACCTGCGGGTGGACGGCCTGGACCTGGGCGCCACCGGCCCGGGGCCCTCCCCCGTGGGACTCGGCCCCCTGGACGGGATCCGGATCCTCGCGGGGGACGGATCCGCGGACCAGGCTGGGGGCGCCGCCCTCCAGGCCGCGACCTCCGGCGGCGGCAATGCCTTCGGGGGCACGGCCCAGGCGCTGTGGGGCCCCCCCGCCGGAGCCGCGGCGAGCCGGCGGGAAGCGGAGCTGGCGGTCCACGGTCCCCTCCGCCGCGATCGCCTGTTCTATGCCGTGAAAGCCGATCACCAGGCGCCCGGCGACACCTCGCGGACCGCGCACGGCGCCCTGCGCCTGGACTGGCTGCCCGACGACACGCAGCGGTGGACCCTCCGGGCCCTGGGCGCCGACGCCACGGGTCCCACCGCCGGCCGGGATGCCTCCCTGGCCCTGGCCCACCGCTGGACGCCCACGCCGGGCTTCGTCCACGCGTTCCGCCTCCAGAGCCGCCGGGTCGAGGGCCCCGGCCTGGCGCCGGCACGGTCCTGGGAGGCCGCGGACGCCCTGGCCCTGGACCTGGGCGCCCACGGCCTGGCGGCGGGGCTCGACCTCCAGCAGGTGCGCACGGAGGCGCGTCCGGGCGAGGCCTGGCGCCGGGCCGGCCTCTTCCTCCAGGACGACTGGCGCCTCGCGGAGCCCCTCACCCTGCGCCTGGGCCTGCGGCGGGACCGGGAGGACACGGCAAATGGCAGCCAGCGCGAAGGCACCTCGCCCCGCCTGGCCTTCAGCTGGCAGGTCTCCCCCAGGGTGCGCCTCTACGGCGGCCACGGCCGCTTCCTCGACCCATCGCCCCTGGTCTCCTTCCAGCCCCTCCCATCCCTGCCCGAGGCCCCGCCGGACCGCCGGGAGAGCCACCTGGGCCTGGCCTTCCTCCCCCTCCCCGACCTGGCCCTCACCGCCGAGGCCCGGGACGCGGAGGGGCGCCTCCTCGCCGGGGGCAGCGACCGGGATCGCCTGCAGGGATTGGCCCTCGGCGGGCGCTGGCAGGTGCGGGAGATCCTCAACCTCGCCGCGAGCTGGACGGTGGCCCGCACCCGCACCGTCGGGCCCCTCGGCCCGCAGGACGGCACCCTGCGGCGCCTGCGGCTGTGGGCCCTGTGGGACACCCGCGACCTGGCCACCCCCTGGGCCCGGGACTGGACCCTGGCCCTCGTGGGCCGCCTCCAGTCGGGCGTGCCGGACGCATCGCCCGGCTCCGTGCAGACGCCGGCGGGCTCAGCCGTTCTCGACCTCCGGATCGCCAGGGCCTTCTCCGCATCCTCCGGCCATTTCGAGCTCCTCCTGGACGCCTTCGACCTCCTGGACCGCACCCGGGCCGCGACCCCGCAGCCCGCCGACGCCGGCCGCCGCATCCAGATCGGGCTCCGGGCCCGCTTCTAGATGTCGGTACACTGGAGCCTTTGGCGGAGTGTTCGATGAAGCTCGTGACGTTTCTCCACCGGGACCAGGAGCGGATCGGCGCCGTGCTGGAGGGCGGCCGCATCCTCGACTTCGCCGCGGCGAACGCCCGCCTGGCCGTGGACATGCTCACCCTCATCCGCCGCCAGGACGAGCTGATGCCCCTGGCCCGGGCCCTGGCCGCCGCGCCGCCGGCCGCCGCCCTCCTGGACGCCGCGGAGATCCGCCTGCTGGCCCCCGTGCCCCGGCCCCTCTCCATGCGCGACGGCTACGCCTTCCGCCAGCACGTGGCCACGGCCCGGCGCAACCGGGGGCTGGAGATGATCCCCGAGTTCGACCTCTTCCCAGTCACCTACTTCACCAATCACCTGGCCGTCACCGGCCCCGGCGAGGTGCAGGTGCAGGATCACCACCTCACCCGCCTCGACTTCGAGCTGGAGGTCGCCATCGTCACCGGGCGGCCCCTGAAGAACGCCACCCTGGCGGAGGCCGACGCGGCCATCTTCGGCTACCTGGTGATGAACGACTGGAGCGCCCGCATGCTCCAGATGGAGGAGATGAAGCTCTCCCTGGGCCCCTGCAAGGGCAAGGACTTCGCCACCAGCCTGGGTCCCTGGCTGGTCACCAAGGACGAGCTGGAACTCAAGGCCACCCCCCGGGGCGAGGTGCTGCACGCCGCCATGACCTGCCACGTAAATGGACAGCTGATGTCCAATGGCAACGCCGACAGCATGAACTGGACCTTCGCCCAGATCCTCCAGCGCACCAGCTACGGCATCCAGATGCATCCCGGCGAGGTCATCGGCAGCGGCACCGTGGGGACCGGCTGCCTGCTGGAGCTGAACGGCTCCAGGATCACGGACGACCTCTGGCTGAAGGCGGGCGACGAGGTCGTGATGGCCATCGAGGGCCTGGGCACGCTCGTGAACACCGTCGTCCACGTGCCTGAGCGGCTGGACGGCGTGACGCCGCACCTGCTGGACGGCACGCTGCCCGATCTCTACGCCGGCACGCCCGCCGGCGAGGCCGGGGACTGACATGAACGAGGGGAGACCGCCCAGTCGCTTCGCGCCCTCTGCGTCCCCCCTCGTGCACCCCCAGGTGGTGACCGGGCGAAGCCCGGCCACCACGTCTGACCCGGAGGCCCCGTGAGCGTCCGCACGATCCTCCCCGCCGACCTCAGCCCCGCCGAAACCAACGCCCTGCTCTGCGGCGGCGTGGCCCCGCGGCCCATCGCCCTGGCCAGCACGATTTCCAAGGACGGCATCCGGAACCTGTCGCCCTTCAGCTTCTTCAACGCCTTCGGCAGCAACCCGCCCATGGTGGCCTTCGCCCCCAACCGCCGGGCCCGGGACGGCAGCGTGAAGCACACCTACCTGAACGCCGTGGCCACGGGGGAGTTCGTCATCGCCGCCGTGAGCCACGCCATGCTGCACCCGATGAACGTGGCCAGCGCGGAATGGCCGGACGGCGTGGACGAGTTCCCCAAGTGCGGGCTCACGCCCAGGCCCGCCACCCGCGTGAAGCCTGCGCTGGTGGCCGAGAGCCCCTTCCAGATGGAGTGCCGCCTGCAGCAGGTGGTGGAACTGGGCA
>JAJYBX010000229.1 GCA_021778785.1 Acidobacteriota bacterium | reverse complement strand
ACATCGACAACGGCTTCGGCGCCGCCTGCTGCGCCATCAAGGTCGTCGGACACCTCGACAGGCGGTCCTAATCCGGAGGCCTCCCCTTCCGTAGCCGGCCTGGCAAACCTGACCCAGGAGGTTGTGCATGGCAACGTCGAGGGAACTCCCCCCGGTGGCTTGGCGGCTCGTGGGACTCGTCGTGGCGGTGAAACTGCTCCTCCATCTGGCGGCGAGCGGCTCCTACGGCTACTTCCGGGACGAGCTCTACTTCCTGGACTGCGCCCGTCACCTCCAGTGGGGCTACGTGGACGACGCCCCGGGGATCGTCTGGCTCTTCAAGGCCGCGCTCCTCATGGGGGGCTCCCTGCCGGTCGTCCGCGCCCTGGCCGCCCTCGGCGGAGCCCTGACGGTCCTCAGCGCCTCCCTGCTGGCCCGGGAGCTGGGCGGGAAGGGGTTCGCCCAGGCCTTCGCAGGGCTCTGCGTGCTGGGCGCCCCCATCTTCCTGGCCATGGACGGCATCCTCTGCGTGGGGGCTTACGAGCCCCTGTTCTGGATGGGGTGCGCCCTCCTGGCCCTCCGCATCGCCCGGACGGGGGACTCCCGACTGTGGCTTTGGTTCGGCCTGGTGGCTGGGCTGGGCCTCCTCCTGAAGTACACCATGGGCCTGGTGCTGGTCTGCTTCCTGGTGGCCATGGTCCTCACCCCGCTCCGGCGGGAGTTCCGGAAGCCGGCCTTCTGGGCCGGGGTGGGGCTCGCCCTGCTCCTCTTCCTGCCGACCCTGCTGTGGCAGGTCCGGAACCACTTCCCCCTCCTCACGGACATGGAGAACATCCGGCGGGAGGGCAAGAACGTGGTGCTGGGGCCGTGGGCCTTCGTGAAGCAGCAGATCGAGTTCCTGGATCCCCTGCTCCTGCCCGTGTGGCTGGCCGGCCTCGTCGCGCTGTTCCGCCGGCGGGAGGCGCGGGTTCTGGGCTGGTTCTACCTGCTGCTGCTGACGGCGATGATCCTGCTCCACGGCAAGAACTACTACCTGGCGGCCATCTACCCCATGCTCTTCGCCGCGGGAGCCGTGGCCCTGGAGTCGGCCTTCGACCGCTGGCGCTGGAGCCGGGAGCGGATCTGGCCCCGGGTCGCCGTGGCCGGGGCGGTCGGCGCCACGTTCCTGCTGTTCGTGCCGGCCCTCGTCCCCCTGCTCCCGCCGCAGAAGCTGCTCGCCTACCAGGTGCGCCTGGGCCTGAAGCCCGAGCGGTCGGAAGTGAACCATGACGGGCCCCTCGACCAGGTCCTCGGCGACCAGTTCGGCTGGCCGGAGATGGCCCAGGAGGTGGCCCGCATCTACGACGCGCTCCCGCCCGGGGAACGCGCCAGGACCGGCATCTACGCGGGGAACTACGGGGAGGCCGGCGCCATCAACCAGTTCGGCCCGGCCCTGGGGCTGCCCACCGCCATCTGCGCCCACCAGGCCGACTCGTACTGGGGTCTGCCCGCGGTGGAGCCGGCCAACCTCATCTGCCTGGGCTGCAGCCGGGAGGGGCTCGAAGGCCACTTCGAGTCTGTCACGGAGGTCGGCGTGCACCACTCGCCCTGGGGCATGGCGGAAGAGAACCGGCCCATCTACCTGGGCCGCGGGCTCCGCACCCCCTTGCACACGATCTGGCCGAGGATCACGCACTGGAACTGAGCCCCCGGCGCATTCACCCGCGGAACAGGCTCCTGAGCTTCAGCCACTGGGACCGGGTGGCCCAGGCCAGGTAGGCGGACCGCGAGCGGTCCCGCCGATCCCGGCCCGAGCGTCGCTCCAGGCCGGGGGGCGGAGGGCCGTCCTGCTGCCGGCGGTCGGCCTGGCGCTTCTCGTCCTGCCGGATGGACAGGGTGATGAGCCCTGCGAGCAGGAGGACGATGAGAGCGCAGTAGTCGGCGGTCCCCATGCGGCCCCCAGGGGAGCGTGCCGCTCCAGTCCAGCATGGAGAATGTATGCGCCCAGGATCCACGGGCCAGGGGAACCTTCAGCCGGACGCCTTGGACATCAGGCATCCAACTCGGGGAACAGGCCCGATTCGCGGCGGGCCTCGGCCTGGGCCCGCCACTCCTGGTACTCGGCCTCGGTCAGCAGGTGTCCTGCCCGGATGCCCAGCAGGCGCAGCCGGCGGTCCAGGGGCGCGCGCTTGAGGCAGGCGCGCGCCGCCTGGCGCAGGGAGGCGGCGTCGGCGACGGGTCCGGGGGTGGCCTGATCCCGGGTGACGGTCGTGAAGTCGTCGTACCGCAGCTTGATGCCGACCCCACGCGTCCGGTAGCCCTTCCTCTCGAGATCCGCCGCGAGCCGTTCGCAGAGATCCAGGAGGATGCGCGACAGTTCCTCCCGGTCCAGCCGGGGGTGGAGATCCCGCTCGAAGGTGGTCTCCCGGCTGATGGACTTGGGCTCCCGCTCCGTCACCACGGGGCGGTCGTCCCGGCCATGGGCGGCCTCGTGGAGCCAGGCTCCGTAGCTCCGTCCGAACCGCGCCACGAGCCAGGCGGGATCGGCCTTGGCCAGGTCCCCGATGGTCAGGATCCCCGACGCCTTCAGCTTTTCCGTGGCCTTCGGGCCGATGCCGTTGACGGCGGCGCAGGGCAGGGGCCAGATGCGGGACGGGATGTCCCCGATACCGAGAATCGTGATGCCGTCAGGCTTCTGCAGCTCCGAGGCCAGCTTGGACAGCAGCTTGTTCGGCGTGATGCCGATGGAGCAGGTGAGGCCTGTGGCTTCCCGCACGGCTTCCTTCAGCCGCCGGGCCAGGTCCAGCGAATCGCCGGGCAGGTCCGTCAGGTCCAGGTAGATCTCGTCGATGCCGCGGTCCTCCATCTTCGGCGCCAAGGCCGAGGCGGCGGCCTTGAAGGCCCGGGAGACACGGCCGTAGGCCTCGAAGTGGGCGGGCAGCAGAATGGCCTCGGGGGCCAGGGCCGCCGCCTTCATGAGCCCCATGCCGCTGTGTACGCCGAAGGCCCGGGCTTCGTACGTGGCGGTGGTGACGACGCCCCGGCCCGCGTAGTCCTTCAGGCGCGGAAGGGCGTCCCCCGCAACCGGCGCCACCGCCCGCCGGCCGCCCACCACCACCGGCAGACCCCGCAGCTCCGGGTGATCCAGCAGCTCCACCGAGGCGAAGAAGGCGTCCATGTCCAGGTGGGCGATGCGGCGGGGAGGGCCGGCGTGATCCGGTTCGGGTCGCGTGGCGGTGTCCTGGATGGGTTCCATCGGAACCCAGTATGGCAACCCTCCGCCTTGCCGAGCCCTGGCCCTGGGTTCGAGGCATATAATTTGACTTTCCCGCACCATGCCCTCAGCTACGGAGGTTCCCGATGAAGGCCACCGTCTCGTTCATGCTTAACGGCAAGCCTGTGACCGTGGAGAGCCCCCGCGACCGCATGCTGGTGTGGGTCCTGCGCGACGAACTGGGTCTCACGGGCACCAAGGTGGGCTGCGAAGCCGGACTCTGCGGGGCTTGCACCGTGCTCGTCGACTCCGAGGCCATGCCCTCCTGCTCCACGGTCCTGGGAGATGTGGCCGGGAAGTCGGTGCTCACCATCGAGGGCCTGGCCATCGGTGGGAAGCTGAACCCTGTTCAGGAAGCCTTCCGAGAGCACAACGCCTTCCAGTGCGGCTACTGCACCTCCGGGATGATCATGGCGGCCTGGGCCTTCCTGAAGAAGAAACCCAAGGCCACCAGGACCGAAATCGTCGAGGCCATGGAAGGGAACCTCTGCCGGTGCGGCGCCCACGTGAGGATCCTGGACGCGGTCGAATCGGCGGGCAAGGCCATGGGAGGTGCGCGATGAGACGCCGGGACTTCCTCCAGGGCGTCGCGGCCGGCGCGCTGACCCTTTTCTTCACCACCCCTCTCGGCTCCGCACCCATCGTCCCGACCCGACCCGGCGCCTACCCTGATGACTTCAACGCCTATTTGAGGATCGCGGCCGATGGCCGCGTGACCTGCATGGTGGGGAAGGTGGAGCTGGGGCAGGGCGCCATGACCGTGCTGGCCATGCTCGTGGCCGAAGAACTGGAGCTGGATCCGGCCCAGGTGGACATGGTCCTGGGCGATACGGACCTCTGCCCCTGGGACATGCCCACCGGCGGCTCCCTGACCATGTGGCATACGGCCCCGGTCCTGCGGGGCGCTGCCGCCGAGGCACGGGCGGTGCTGTTGCGCATGGCCTCCAAGGCCCTCGGCGCCCCGGTCTCGGACCTGGTCATGAAGGACGGCGCCATCTGGGCGAAGTCGGCTCCCGTCCGCCGAACCAGCTTCGGGGAGCTGGTGAAGGGTCGGAAGATGGAGCGGCACCTGGGCAAGGTCAAGCCCAAGCCCCTCTCGGACTGCACCGTGATCGGCCACCGCGTCCCCCGCAAGGACGCCCT
>JAJYBX010000228.1 GCA_021778785.1 Acidobacteriota bacterium | reverse complement strand
TCCAGGGGGCCAGCTCCCGCCGGGTGCTCGCCCCCCTGGCGGCGGCCATCGGGACGATGGGTATCCTGGGCCTGGCCTGGTCCGCCCTGCCCCGGGGTGCGGAGCACCACCTGGACGTGGCCCTCGTCCAGCCCAACTTCCCTGCGGGCCTGCGCTGGCCGGGCATGGAGGCGGAGATGTGGCGCCGCAGCGACGCCCTGCTGGCCTCGGCCCACCTCCCCCGGGCGGGCCGCCCCACCCTGCTGCTCTGGCCCGAGAGCTCCGTCCTGGGCCGGGACGACCGCCAGCCCGACCCCCGGCTCCAGACCGAGGCCGCGCGCCGCGGCGTGGCCTGGCTCTACGGGACCGAAGGCGGGCCCTACAACCTGGTGCGGGGCGAGGCCGCGGGACAGCCGGATTTCGTCTTCGCCAAGACCGAACCCATGCCCTTCGGGGAGCGCATCCCGGGGCCGGCCTGGTTCCGCACCTGGATGGACGCGAAGCTCGACTTCATCTCCCAGGAGCCCGGCCACCTGTCCCCGGGCTGCGCCTTCGCCGTGCCGGGCTCCGGCGGGGTGCGGGTGGCGCCCCTCATCTGCAGCGAGGCCCTGGATCCCGAACGGGCCCGGCAGGGCCTGGACCTGGGCGGGGCCAACCTCCTCTCCAACCACACCAACGACGGCTGGTTCGACCGCAGCATCGCCACGGACCTGCACGCCGCCCAGATCCGCCTCCGGCCCGTGGAGCTGGGCGTGCCCCTGGTGCGCGCCACGCTCACGGGCAAGTCCGGGATCTTCCAGGAGGACGGCCATTTCGAGCTCTGGGGTCACCCTCTGACCGAGGGCGCCTACGCCCGGTCCCTGGACTGGCGGACCGTGCACACGCCGGCCCGGTCCCCGTGGCTGCTGCGGATCCTGGCCGGCGGCCTCGCCCTCGGCGCCCTGCTGGTAGCATGGAAGCCCCTTTCCCGGAAAGCCTGATGGATCGCGATTTCCTCGTCCCAGAGCCCCTTTCGACCCCCCATGGGAGCGTGGCCTTCTTCGACGAGTCCTGGACCGTGGAACCGAAGGAGCTGCAGATCTTCTTCCAGGCCGAGGACGTGTACTGGACCTCGCACCGCACCATCGAGCAGTGGCGGCGCCTGCTGGCCTGCTCCCGGATGCTCACGGCCCGCCTGGTGCCCGAGGGGTCCAAGGGCGGCCGCCTGGTGGGCGCCACCCGGGTCTGGTCCGACCACGCCTACGAGGCCAAGCTCTACGACGTGGTCACCGCCCGGGACATGATGGGCCTCGGCATCGCCACGGTCCTCGTGCAGTGGGCCCTGCGCCATCCCTGGGTGGGGGACGTGCAGCGCTTCGTGCTGGAGACCCGCGATGCCGCGCCCTTCTACCCCCGCTTCGGCTTCGCCCGGGGCGAGGAGATGGACAGCGTCCACATGCGGGTGCGGGTGGACGAACTCAAGCGCAGGGGGCTCCGATGACCGACACCTTCCCGGGCACCCCGATGGCCTCCCTCCTGCCCCTCATCCTCGCCAGCGGCAGCCCCCGCCGGCGGCACTGGATGGAGGCCATGCGCATCCCCTTCGAGCTCCAGGCCCCCGCGGTGGACGAGACGCCCCTGCTGGACGAGGACCCCATGGACCTGGTGCTCCGCCTGGCGGAACTGAAGGCCGAGGTGATCGCCCGGAAGAACCCCGGCCGCTGGGTCATGGCCGCGGACACCACGGTGGCCGTGGACCACCACACCCTGAACAAGCCCGTGGACGTGGAGGACGCGGTCCGGATGCTCACGCTGATCCAGGGCCGGGCCCACCAGGTCCACACGGGCTTCTGCCTGCGGAAGAACGACGAGGTGCACAGCTTCGTGGACACGGCCCAGGTCCGGTTCCGCCCCATGACCGAGGACCAGATCCGCTGGTACGTGGCCACCCGCGAACCCATGGACAAGGCCGGGTCGTACGCCATCCAGGGCATCGGCGCCCTCTTCATCGAGGGGGTGGAGGGCAGCTTCTCCACAGTGATGGGCCTCCCGGTGGAGCGGATGGGGACCCTCTTCCTGGAACTGGGTGTCCTCAAGGCCTGGGTCCGGTTCCCCGGCTAGAAATACCGGACGGAAGGGGAAACAACCGGACCGGGACACCTCCCGGGGAAGGGACCTGCCAAAAAATCCCGTGTGACCAATGTCACGCATGGATGAAATCGCTCCCTGATGGAATGTTTTATAAATCACCCCAAAATCCTTTTATAAGCTGGAAGCGATCCAGAAAAAACGGATAAACAATCTAGTTCGTATGTTCTATGATCGGAGCAGCGTTTGCTCACGCTGCATGTCCTGAAACGGGGTTCTTCTCCCGGGGGGCCCTGGCGTGGGAAGCTGCTGGATCTTCCTGCTTTACCCGACAGTCGAACGAACCGGACCGCCGCCCACGAAACCCCCCTCCTGGCGCGGCCCCGGGCACCGCGGGTGCCCTCTGCCCCGCACCCGGTCCCCAGGCCCCAACGCACCTTCCGTGAGGTAGTGCATGCATCCCTTCGACCGAGCGTTCCGCTTCGTCCTGCCGGTGGGCGCCGTGGCCGTCCTCTCCACCGTCCTGGCTGTCGGCTGGTTCACCCAGCCGGACCGGTTCGCCAAGGGCTACGCCCCCGAGCAGCCGATCCCCTTCTCCCACCAGCTGCACGCCGGGACCATGAAGATGCAGTGCCTCTACTGCCACTCGGGGGCCGAGCGCTCCCGGTCGGCCGGCGTGCCCAGCGCCGAGGTCTGCATGGGCTGCCACAAGGTGACCCGCACGGACCGGCCCGCCATCCAGAAGCTGACCCGGCTCTACAACGAGGGGAAGCCCATCGCGTGGAAGCGGGTGCATACCCTGCCCGACCACGTCTTCTTCGACCACCGGCCCCATGTGAACGCCGGCATCGCCTGCCAGACCTGCCACGGCGAGGTGCAGACCATGACGGTGGTCACCCGGGAGATGGGCATGCGCATGGCCAACTGCCTGGGCTGCCACCGGGATCCCCATGCCGCCCTGCCCAAGGACTCCAAGATCACCCGGGGTCCCGAGAACTGTTCCGCCTGCCACCGCTAGCACGATCCGACACGACGGGAGTAGATGATGGGCACCTCGAACCGACGCGAGATCCTGGGCCGGATGGCGGCCCTCGTGGCCGGCCCCCTGCTGCTGGGGCGGCAGGCCCTGAACGTGGCCTTCAAGGCCGGCCAGGAGACGCCCCCCGAGGCGCCGCCTGCGGAGGCGCCCGCCCGCATCGCCCTCACCCCGCCCACCCATTCCGTCAAGCGCCGTGGATGACCCGATGAAGACCCAGATCCCCCCCTCCCCCGAGCCCCCGGTCGAGAACCCGCGCCACTGGCGCACCCTCGGCGAGCGCGAGGAGACCCCCGAGGCCCGCAGGGCCGCCCACGACGAGTTCCTCCCGGGCGCCGTGGACGTGGCCGACCTGCCGGCCCCCTCCGAGTTCTCCCGCCGCGGCTTCCTCGGCCTCATGGGCGGCGCCGCCGTCCTGGCCGCCAGCGTGGCCTGCGACCGGAAGGGCGAGGGGACCATCGTCCCCTACACCCGCCGTCCCCTCGAAGTGATCCCGGGCGTGGCCAACTACTACGCCAGCGCCTTCCAGGAGGGCCGCCGCGCCTACTCGGTGCTGGTGAAGACCCGCGAAGGCCGGCCCATCCACATCACCGGCAACGATGAGCACCCGGGCTTCAAGGGCAAGACCAGCCCGCGCACCATCGCCGACATCATGGGCCTCTACGATCCCGACCGCCTGCGGGCCCCGAAGGCCGAAGGCCAGCCCCTGTCCTGGGCCGAGGCCCAGGGCAAGCTGAACCTCGCCCTGGCGGGCGCCAGGGCCGCCGGCAAGCCGGTCCTCCTGGTGACCGGGGCCGTGGCGTCCCCCAGCCGGAAGGCCCTCCTGGCCGACCTGAAGGCCGCCCTGCCCCCCCTGGAGCACCTGGCCTGGGAGCCCGTCCGCGGTGACGGCGCCGCCGAGGGCGCCCGCGCGGTCTTCGGGACCGATGTCGAGGTGGCCCCCCGCATCGGGAAGGCCAAGGTCGTCCTCTCCCTGGGCGCCGACTTCCTCAACGGCGAGGATCCGGAGGCCCTGGCGGCCTGGGGTGCCCTGCGTCGTCTGAGCGAGCCCGGCCAGGCCACCAACCGCCTGTGGGTGCTCGAGGGCCCCCTGAGCCTCACCGGCTCCAACGCCGACCAGCGCTTCCCCGTGCGCCCCTCCCGGATCGCCGCCGTGGCCTTCGCCCTCGCGAAGGAACTGCACGGCCGCGGCCTGGCCCTGCCCGCCGGCGCCGACCTGTCCGCCGTGCCCGCGGGCGTGCCCCAGGGCGTGGAGATCCCCGCCGAGGCCTGGCAGGGCCTGGTGAAGGACCTGGCCT
>JAJYBX010000227.1 GCA_021778785.1 Acidobacteriota bacterium | reverse complement strand
AGCCATGCTCCACGTAGCGGTGGGGCGCGAAGGGCAGCCGGGCCAGATCCTCCGCGGTGAAGGCGGTCTGGGGCCCGATGGCGCTGGCCTCCTCCCGCAGGGGCGGGGCCTCCACGGCCACGGTGGCCTGGGCCGGATCCGCGCGCAGGCGGACCAGGGACCGGACATCCGCCTCCAGCCGGAATTCCTGGCCGTCCAGCCGGTACCGGCCCGGCAGGAGGCCGGAGAGGGTGGCCCCCCCTTCCCGGTCGGTCTTCAGCGCGTGACGCTCCCCCCGATCCACCGACTCGAGCACCAGCGCCACCCCGGCGGCGGGCCGGCCGGCCGCGTCCCTGACCTCCACCCGCAGCGCGGCGGTGGTCTGCGCCCAGGCCGCCGAGGACAGCCAGAGGGCGGGAACCAGGGCCAGGGGCCGCTTCATGGTGTCTCCAGGGGCGCGGATGCGGCCGAGGGGCGCATCCGGGGAAGCCCCCAGGAAAACATGACGATAAACTTACATCAAGCTGAACCCTGCGTCAGGTCTGGGGGATCCGGAGGGTCACGCGGGTGCCCTCGCCCACCCGGCTCCGGATCTCCATGGCGCCGCCCAGCATGGTGGCGATGCGGGCCACGATGGCCAGCCCGAGGCCCAGCCCGCCCTCGGACCGCGGCTCCGGAGGCCGGGTGAAGGGCTGGCCCAGACGCGGGATCCATTCCGGGGCGATGCCGGAGCCGGTGTCCTCCACCCAGAGCAGGGTGGCTCCCGCCACCGCCTCCGTGCCCAGCATCACCCGCCCGCCCCGGGGCGTGTGGCGCAGGGCGTTCGCCACGAGGTTGTGCAGGGCGCGGGTGAGCAGCAACCGGTCGCCCGCCAGGGCGCCCTGGATCGCCACCACGCCGAGGGCCACGCCCGCCTCCTCGGCGGAGGCCTCGAAGAATCCGCGGACCTCCTCCAGCAGCCCCGGCAGGTCGATGGGTTCCCGGGCCAGGCGACCGGATTCCACGTCGGCGCGGGCCAGGAACAGGATCTGGTCGATGAGGGCGGCCATGCGGTCGCACTCCTCCAGCAGCCCGCCCAGCGCACTCCGCTGGGCCTCGCTGCTGCCCGGCGCGAGGGCCTGGTTCTCCAGGGTGCTGCGGAGGTTCTGGAGGGGTGTGCGCAGTTCGTGGGCCAGTTCCGCCCCCAGCCGGTCCGTGCGCTCGAAGGCGGCCTGGAGCCGCGCCAGGGCCGCGTTCAGGGTGTCCACCAGGTCGCGCAGCTCGCCCGGGAACTGCCCGGCCTCCAGGCGGCGGTCCAGGTGGCGGTCGTCGATGGTCCCGGTCTCCCGGACGATGCGGGCCAGGGGCGCGAGGCCCCAGGCGGCCACCCACCGGGCCACCAGCGCCGCCACCAGGGCCGCCAGGCCCACGGCCAGGGCCAGCGTGCGCCGGAAATGGGCGGTGAGGGCCTGTTCGTGGCTGCGGTCCATGGCCAGGAAGAGCGTGCCGCCGGAGTCGCCCCCCGCCGCCCGCCAGGGCCGCGCCACGACCGAATACACCCGACCGTCCGCCGTCTCCACCTCCTGGGCCGGAGCCTCCGGCGGAGGCACGGCCAGGGGCGGCAGGCTCGCCATGAAGGCGCTCTGGGCCAGGGTCCGGCCCTTCCGGTCGAGGACGCGCCATTCGGCCTTCTCGAGGACCGGCCGGCCACCGGCCTCCAGGGCCGGCTCGTCCGTGGCCAGCCGCTGGAGCATGGCCCGGGCCTGGCCCTCCATCACCAGGGCGTCCTCGGCCTCCAGGGAGCGGTGGAGCGCGCGGTCCATGAAGAGGGCCATGAGCCCCGCCAGCAGCGTCGCCGACAGGGCGAAGGCCAGCTGGAGCTTGCGGAGGATGCTGCCGCTAGGCTGGCTCACGGGGCTCCAGCACGAGGCCCACGCCCCGGAGGGTGTGGATCAGCTTCACGGGATAGGGGTCGTCCACCTTCCGCCGCAGGCGCAGGATCTGCACGTCCACCGCATTGGCGTCCACGGCCCCCTCCAGGCCCCACACGGCCTTCACCAGCTGGCTGCGGGCCACCACCTGGCCGGCGTTCTCCAGCAGGAGCACCATCAGGGCGTATTCCTTGGGGGTGAGGTCGATGCGATGGCCGGAGCGCTGGATGTTCCGGTGCATCCGGTCCCAGACCAGATCCGCCACCTGGATCCGGGCCGGCGCCTGGGCGGGCTGGACCCGCCGGACGATGCTCCGGAGGCGCGCCACCACCTCGAGGATGCTGTAGGGCTTGGCCAGGTAGTCGTCCCCGCCCGCCTCCAGCCCCCGCAGGCGGTCCTGCAGGTTCCCCTTGGCCGAGAGGAAGATCACGGGAACCGGATTCCCGGATCCGCGCAGGGTCTTCACCAGCTCCAGCCCTGACAGCCCCGGCAACATGACGTCCACCACCAGCGCGTCGAAGACGCCGCTGCCGGCCAGGGGCAGCGCCTCCTCTCCCGAAGGGGCGACCAGGGCCTCAAGGCCGGCCGCCGCCAATCCCGAGCGCAGCTCCTGGGCGGTCCGGACCTGGTCCTCCACGATCAGCACGCGCATGGTCAGGCCTTCGGGACGCGGGCCAGCAGGGCGCCGTCCCGGGCTTCCAACGTCAGGCCCAGGCGCTCCCCCACGCTGCGGAGCCACAGGGAGGTGAGGTTGCGCGCCGCGTCCTCCGGCGGTTCCGGCAGCAGGGCCGGCGGGATGGGCGGGGCCCCCGGCCAGCGGAGGAGCCAGCCCTCCGGGGAGGCCTCGGCCTCGACGCGCAGGACGCCCGGCGCCACCCACGGGAGGATCTGGCGGCTGAAGGCCAGGGCCCAGTCCTGCAGCAGGGGCGCGGGCCAGGCACGGCCCTCGCCCGGCTCCATGAGGACCACCTCGACCGGGCACTTGAAGAGGACGGACAGGGGCTCCAGCCGCCGGAGGAGCCCCTCCCGCCATTCGGGCCAGGGCAGCTGCCCCGCGTCCGGGATCCGCCCCAGGGCCAGGGCCCGCGACATGGCCACCAGGTTCCGCCCCTCTTCCAGGGTGGCCTCCAGCCGCAGGCGGTTCCGCGCGCTGAGCGGCTCCGCCGGATCGCTGAGGTCCAGCACCCCCTGGACCCCCGCCAGCAGGTTGTTGAAGTCGTGGAGGGCCGTCCGCCACAACGTTTCGGAAGCCTCCGCCGGGCTCTCGGAAACCATCGTCCCTCCCCGCTGGCGAATATGCCTGCCTATAAGTTAACTTGGAGCTGATCTTCGCCGAAGTGTCCAAGTGTCCTGAAGGCGCGTCTCATGCAACAACCGATCAAGCGGCTGGGGGAAATGCTCGTGGAAGCGGGCCTGATCACCCCCGCCCAGCTGCAGAGCGCCATCACCCACCAGAAGATCGCCCGGGGGCGGCTGGGCAGCAACCTGGTGGCGCTGGGCTACATCACCGAGGAAGTGCTCATGGACTTCCTCAGCCACCAGACGGGCGTGCCGCGCATGGACGTCCGGAACGTGGAGGTCCAGCCCCAGATCCTGAAGCTCATCCCCCATCGCCTGGCGGAGCAGTTCACCGTGCTGCCCGTCTCCATCAAGGAACCCAAGTCCCTGGTGCTGGCCATGTCCGATCCCTCGGACCTGAACGCCATCGACAGCGCCCGGTTCGCCTCGGGGCTCAACATCGAGCCGGTCGTGGCCTCCCACAGCGCCCTCCGCAAGGCCATCGCGGACCTCTACCGCAGGCTGGACACTCAGCCGCCCACGGCCCTCACCATCGAACTGGGCGCGGAGCCCCTCCCCGATGACGCCCTGCCCATGCCCTTCGCCATCGAGCCGCTGCCGGTGCCCATCCCCGCCGCCCCGCCGGCGTCCCGGTCCCCGGCCTTCCCCCCAGATCCCTTCTTCGATTCCCCCCCCGGGGCCCTCACCCAGCCCATCCACATCGATCCCTTCGGCTTCTTCGATCCCGTCCCGGCCAAGCCCCCTGCCCCGCCCGCCAATCCCGATCTCATCCACAGCCGGACCCTGGGAGACGTGACCCGCCGGCTGGAGAGCTACCACACCCGCGCCCTGGTGATGGGCCTCATCCGCCTCTTCCAGCGCCGCGGCGTCATCGGCCAGGACGAACTCCAGCGCCTCCTCGCCAACCTCGTCGAAGCCGGCGAGATCAAGGACGACGATCACCTCGGTTGAGGCCGTACGCTATAGACGGGACAGGATTAACAGGATGAAAAGCTGGATTAACAGGATTAGAACCAATCGGAAATCCTGTTAATCATTCCTTCAATCCTGTCAATCCTGTCCCCGCTTTTCAGCCCTCGACCTTCAGGATCGCCAGGAAGGCCTCCTGGGGGATCTCCACGTTGCCGATGGCCTTCATCCGCTTCTTGCCTTCCTTCTGCTTGTTGAGGAGCTTCTTCTTGCGGCTGACGTCGCCGC
>JAJYBX010000226.1 GCA_021778785.1 Acidobacteriota bacterium | reverse complement strand
CGGCGCAGAGGCTGGCGGTGCCGTCCGGATCCCGGCTTTCGTCCAGGCAGAGGATGTCGAGGGGAGTTCCCGCGATGACCTCCATCCCCTTCCAGGCCCCGGACTGGAGGTGGAAGAGGCCTTCGGAGGTCGCGGCCCAGAGGGTGCCGTCCAGGCTGCCCAGGAGACTCCGGAGGTCGCCGGGCGGGGCGGGACGGAGGACCCGCCAGCCGCCGGGGCCCCGCTCCGCCAGCCCGGCGGAGGTGCCCGCCACCAGGCGCCGGTGGCCGTCCCTGCCCAGGGTGGCGAGCGCCCGGATGTCCGCCGCCGGCAGGCCCTGGCGCCGGTCCTCCACGTGCCAGCGGGCACCGTCGAACCAGACGAGCCCCTTGGGGGTGCCGAACCAGATCCGGGTTCCCTCCGCCTCCCGGGTCTCGGCCAGGCAGGTCGTGTCCGGACTCGGAAATCCCGATTGGCGGGGCTGGAGGCTCATCCAGCCTCCGGTGCTGAGGGAGGCGATGCCGCCGCCCTGCATGCCGATCCACAGCGCCGGCTTGCCGTGGGGGTCCGCCCGGAGCGCGTAGACGCCCTGGCTCCGCAGGCCCCGGTCCGTGGTGAGGAAGGACCAGCGCCCGTCCCGGAGGCAGGCCAGGCCGTCGTTGTAGGTGCCCACCCACAGCACCGGCTTCCCGCCCGGATCCCGGGTCAGGGCCAGACAGGAGGGGAAATCCAGGGGCAGCCCCGCGGCCTTGCCCGGGAAGGTGACCTTGCCGCCTGTCCAGTGGGCCAGGCCCCGGCCGAAGCAGCTCACCCAGCGGTCCCCCGCGGGGGATCCGGGCACTTCGAGCAGATCGTTGACTTCCAGACCGAGGAATTCGGGCTGCAGCGTCCATTGCTGGCCGTTCCAGCACGCCAGCCCGCCCCGGGTGCAGGCCCAGAGCCGGGTGCCCCCCTGTCCGTCCGGGGTGAGGGCGAACCGCCAGGTCCACGGGATCTTCAATCCCTGTACGGCCGGGATCCACCTCGAGCCGTCCCAGTGGGCGGGTCCGGCCGCCGTGGCGGCCCAGAGGGTCCACCGCCCGTCGGGCCCGCGGACGTTCAGCAGGTGGTTCACCCGCAGATGGGGCAGGCCGTCCGAGGTGTCCAGGTGGGTCCAGGCACCCTGATCCAGCCGCCAGATGCCGTCCTCATGGGTGCCGAACCAGAGCCGGCCCCGTTCGTCCTCCAGGAGGGTCCGGATGAAGCGGGACCGGGCCTCGGGGGGGAGCTGCCGGGGTGTCCAGCGGCGCCCGTCGAACACGGCGGGGCCGCCCTGGGTGGCGGCCCACAGCCGACCCTCTCCATCGATGACGATCTGCTGGACCGTGTGGTGGGGCAGCCCATCCCGCTCGGCGTAGGACCGGATCGCGGGGCGGGCGAGATCCTTGAACTCCCTGGATCCGCCTCCAAGCAGGACGCCCCAGGCCAGCGCCGTGGCCGCGAGCCACCGGAAGGCGGTCAGGGGGGTCATGCCAACGACTATCGGCCGGCGGGCGGGGATTGAAAAGGAGAACCTGGGGAGCGCCGGATCCCGGCGGAACCCGGGGCCTCCGGGCGATCCTTTGCGATACTGGAGGCCTCGGAGGTCCCCATGAAGGTTCTGCTCCTCGGCTCCGGCGGCCGGGAATATGCGATGGCCCTGAAGCTCAAGGCTTCGGCCACGCCCATGGAGCTGGTCGCGATCCCCGGCAGCGATGGCCTGGCCGAACTGGGCACCTGCCTCTCCCTGGACGGGGAGGATCCGGCGATCATGGCGGGCTGGTGTGCCGCCCACCGCCCCGACCTGGTGGTGGTGGGTCCCGAGGCGCCCCTGGTGGCCGGCGTGGCCGATGCGGTGCGGGCCGTGGGGGTGCCGGTCTTCGGCCACGGCGCCGCCACGGCGCGGCTGGAGGGCAGCAAGGCCTTCGCCAAGGCCTTCATGGAGCGCCACGGCATCCCCTGTGCCGCCAGCCGCACGGTGACGGACCTGGCCGAGGGCGAGGCCCTCATCCGGTCCTGGCCCCACGGCTACCCCATCGTGCTCAAGGCCGATGGCCTCGCGGCCGGCAAGGGCGTGGTGCTGGCCCAGGACGAGGCCGAGGCCCTGGCCACCTTCCGGGCCTTCCTCGCCGGCCAGTTCGGCGAGGCCAGCCGTACCGTGGTGTTCGAGGAGCCGCTGGTGGGCATGGAGCTGTCCCTGCACGTGCTGGTGGACGTGGACGCGGATCATGCGGCCTACGCCCTCCTGCCCGCCTGCCAGGACCACAAGCGCATCTTCGAGGACGACCGCGGCCCCAACACCGGCGGCATGGGCGCCTTCGGCCCCATCCCCTTCCTGCGCCCCGAGGATGTGGAGCGCATGCGGACGGAGCTGGTGGAGCCCACGGTGCGCGGCCTCCAGCAGGACGGGCTGGCGGCCCGGGGCGTGCTCTTCCTGGGCGTCATGTGGACCGCCGCCGGACCGAAGCTGCTGGAGTACAACGTGCGCTTCGGCGACCCCGAGACCCAGGTGCTCATGCAGCTCCTCGACGAGGATCTGCCCTCCCTGCTTCAGGAAGTGGCCCAGGGGCGCCTGGCGCCCCGGGAGCTGCGGTTGAAGAAGGGCACGGCCATCACCGTGGTGCTGGCGGCCCAGGGCTACCCGGACTCCGCCGTGAAGGGGGTCCCCATCACGATCGGGCCGGCCCGCGTCACCGTCATCCATGCGGGCACCCGCCGGCAGGAGGGGCAGTGGCTGACCCACGGCGGGCGGGTGCTGAACCTGGCGACGGTGGCGCCGGACCTCGCCGCCGCCCGCGCCGCCATCGCCGCCGCCCTCCCCGCCGTCCACTGGCCCGGCATGCAGGTCCGCCGTGACATCGGCCTCAAGGCCCTGCGGCATGCCGAGGCCGGGAAGACCGTCCAGGACCCGTGGTGAGCCGTTCGGAAACCTGAAGCACCGTCCACCGGGAAACAGAACCGGACGAGGGGGGATTCCCCCTACCTTGGCAAGGGAGGGAGGTCCCATGAATCTGCGGACGATCCAGGACCGGTTGTGGGCGAGGCTGTCCTGCGCCCCCCAACCCTTCTTCGAGGTGGGGCCCTACCTGTCCCTGTCCTTCCTGCTGGCCGCCTTTCCGCCGGTCCAGCAGGTGGCGAATGGCCGATACGCGGATTTCAGCCTCGGGATCATGGCGGGGATCTCCATCATCCCCGTGGTGCTTCCCAGGGGGAAGATGACGGGGTGGCCCGGCTGGGTGAAAGCCTGGGGTCTCGGGCTCTTCCTGGCGAGTTTCGCCCTCGATGGTTCCCTGGGATTCCTGGCAGGGTTCCACGATGCGCTGCGCGCCACCTGGGCCCCGGAAGTAACTGAGCCCGACCCCTGGCAGCATTTTCTCCTGCTCCTGCTGGTGAGCCTCCTGCTGGGGTATGCCTTCTACCGGATGGCGGTCCACCGCGAGGAGGCGGATCGGCAGCGGGAATTGGCGGCCCAGGCCTCCCAGTCGGCCCTCCGGGCCAAGCTGGCGCCCCACTTCATCTTCAATACCCTGAACACGCTGCACGCCCAGATCGAGGCCGATCCCCGGGGTGCCCAGGCCACCACCGAGCGGCTGGCCCAGCTCTTCCGGCAGGTGGTGGAAGTCTCGGACCGGCCCACCATCCCCCTGAAGCAGGAGCTGGCCTTCGTGGAGGCCTACCTGGGCATCGAGCAGGCGCGGCTGGGGGATCGGCTGCGCGTGGTCCTCGACATCCCCGAGGAACTGGAGTCCGTGGAGATTCCGCCCCTGTCGCTGCAGGTGCTCGTGGAGAACGCGGTGAAGCACGGCGTGGCGCCCCTGGAGCAGGGCGGGGAGGTTCGCATCGGAGCGGAGCGCCACGAAGGCGATCTGTACCTCTGGGTAGAGGATCCAGGGACGGGACAGAGCGCCCAGCGTGGGACCGGCACGGCCCTCGACACCCTCCGCCATCGGCTGGCCCGGCCCGAGGATTTGACGATGGAACGCACGGCGACGGGCTTCCGCGTTGCCTTCCATTGGAGGCAGGCATGACTGGTGACTCGCTGAGAGACCGGATGGATCGGGTAATGACCTGGCTGAAGCGGTGGATCTGGGATCCCCCGCCGCCCGAACGCCGCATGCCTCAACACTGGGTCCTGGGTCTTGGTGCAGCCCTCATGGTGTTCAGCGGCCTTCAGGGGCCGCTCCAGCCTGCGCTTGGGCCTCTCGGAGGGAATCTCGTAGCGCTCCTGTACGGGGTCGGAGCCGGGGTCCTGCTGGTTGGCACAAGGTCGCTGTCGGTGGGGTGGGCCCGCCGATGGGAGGCCGAGGGTCTCCGCATTACCAGCGAATCACGGCACCTTCCCGGAACGTTCTGGGTCCAGTGGCTGGCGGTGGGGTTGCCCATCCTGGCCACCTGGA
>JAJYBX010000225.1 GCA_021778785.1 Acidobacteriota bacterium | reverse complement strand
TGAGCGGCGGGACGGCGTCCGACTCCGGTATCCTTCCCGGATCCCGTCCCCTGGAGCCTTCATGGACCTCACCTGGTTCGCCGGCAACCCCGGCCTCACCCTCCTCTTCCTGCTGCTGGCCATCTTCGCGGTGGTCCTCCTCAGCAAGTGGATCCGCTACATCCCCAACAACCGCGTGGGCATCGTCGAGAAGCTCATCAGCGGAAAGGGGTCCGTCAAGACCGGCCTCATCGCGCTGAGTGGCGAGGCGGGCTTCCAGCCCAACCTGCTGCGCGGCGGCTGGCACCTGCTCACGCCCTTCCAGTACCGCATCCACAAGATGCCGCTGGTGACCATCCCCCAGGGCAAGATCGGCTATGTCTTCGCCCGCGACGGCAAGGACCTGCCACCTTCCCAGGCCCTGGCCAGCAATGCCCATGGCGCCGACTTCCAGGATGTCCTGGGCTTCCTCCAGGGCGGCGGGGAGAAGGGCCCCCAGCGCCAGATCCTGCGCGAGGGCATGTACGCCATCAACCTCGTCCAGTTCGTGGTGCTCACGGAGGACCAGGTGTACTACCTGCCCCTGGACCGGAGCGAGGTGGAGACCTTCCAGAAGATGAGCGCCATCATCGCCGAGCGCGGCGGCTGGCGGCCCGTCATCATCCGGGGCACTGACGACGCCGTGGGCATCGTCACCGTCCATGATGGCCCCAGCCTCGGCAGCGGCGAGATCATCGCGCCCACGGTGGGGGAGGATCCCCACCAGGGCACGACCTACCACAACAACTTCCAGGACGCGGACAAGTTCCTGGTGGCCGGAGGCCAGCGCGGACGCCAGTACCAGGTGCTGGTGGAAGGCACCTACTACATCAACCGCCTCTTCGCGACCGTGGAGCTGATCCCCAAGACCGTCGTGGAAGTCGGCACGGTGGGCGTGGTCGTCAGCTACACCGGCGCCAAGGGCGCGGACATCAGCGGCCAGGACTACCGCCACGGCGAGCTGGTCACCCAGGGCCAGCGGGGCGTCTGGAGCGATCCGCTGCTGCCCGGCAAGTACGCCTTCAACACCTACGCCGGCAAGGTGCTCATGGTGCCGACCACGAACTTCATCCTGAAGTGGTCGAAGGGCGAGGTGGGCAGCCACAAGTTCGACGAGAACCTGACCGAGGTGAGCCTGATCACCAAGGACGCCTTCGAGCCCAGCCTGCCCCTCTCCGTGGTGGTCCACATCGACTACCGCAAGGCGCCCCTCGTCATCCAGCGGTTCGGCGACATCAAGAAGCTCGTGGAGCAGACCCTGGATCCCATGGTCAGCGCCTACTTCAAGAACATCGGCCAGACGCGCACCCTCATCCAGCTCATCCAGGACCGCAGCGCCATCCAGGAGCAGAGCGGCACCCAGATGAAGGAGAAGTTCGCCCAGTACAACCTCGAACTCCAGGAAGTGCTCATCGGCACGCCCACCAGCGGGGCGCCCGGCGGGCAGATCGAGCAGATCCTCGTCCAGCTCCGCAGCCGCCAGATCGCCGACGAGCAGGTGGAGACCTACGGCCGCCAGCAGAGCGCCGCCGTGAAGGAGCGGGAGCTGCGTGAGGCCGAGGCCCGCGCCAAGCAGCAGACCCTGCTCACGGAATCCGCCATCGGCATCGAGGTGCAGAGCAACCAGGGCAAGGCCGAGTACGCCAAGGCCCAGCAGCAGGCCGCCCAGATCCAGACCCTCGCGGGCGCCGAGGCGGAGAAGGTGCGCCTCATGGGCGAAGGCGAAGCCAAGCGCATCAAGGTGATGGCCGAGGCCCAGGCCGAGCAGGCCGCCCGCGTGGGCATCGCCCAGGCCATGGCCATCGAGGAGCAGGTGAAGGCCTACGGCGGGCCCCAGTTCCAGCTGGTGCAGCAGGTCATGAGCCGCTTCGCCGAGGCCATCGAGAAGTCCCAGGTGGACGTGGTCCCCAAGATCCAGATGGCCGGGGGACAGGGCGGCGGCAGCCTCATCGAAAGCCTGCTGGGGCTTCTGTTGAGCGAGAAGGCCGGGCAGCTGGCCGGCGTGGCCCCCGTGACTCGACCCAACCCCGAGGCGGAGGCCCTCAAGGCCGCGCTGCGGAAGGATCTGGGCAAGTAGGACAGTCTGTCGGAACAGCAGGGAGCGGCCAGCAGGCCGCTCCCTGTCGCGCTACCTGCCCGGCTGCTCCTCGAGGAGGGCCTCCACCACCCGCTCCACGTAGTCGGGCCGGATGCCCAGGGCCCGCACCAGGCCGTTCCGGTCGATGACGGCGTAGGTGGGCCACCACTGGACCTTCCAGGCCGAGGTGGTGGCCGCCGAGGCATGGGCGGTGGGATAGACCAGGCCCGCGGCCCGGGCCACATCCGCCATGTGCTCCTCGCCCCGCCCGCTGCCGCAGGCGCCGATCACCAGCACGCCGCGATCCGCGAACTTCCGCGCCACCTCGTTGTTGTGGGGGATGGAGGCCCGGCAGGGCCCGCACCAGGTGGCCCAGAAATCCACGACCACGATCTTCCCCTTCATGGATTCCGGCTTCACCTCGCCGTTCAGCCAGCCGGACAGGTCCAGCAACGGCGCGGGCTTGCCCAGCATGGGCGCATGCGCGGCCCAGCCACTTTCCAGCCAATGCCCCTCCGTGGCCAGGGCCGTCACCTTCGGGTTCTCGGCGGCAATGAGCAGGCCGGGCATCAGGAGGCCGAGGCACAGGGCGCGGGGACGCATGGGGGCTCCGGGGAACCGCCCCAGGATACCCCGGGGCGCGCCGGGGTCCGAGATACACTGGCCCCATGGCTTCCGATGCCCCGCTCCAGGCCCTCCTCGACGCCGCGAAACGCCTCCACGCCCGGGGTCTGCTGGCCGCCGGGGACGGCAACCTGTCCGTGCGGCTGGAGGACGGCCGCATCGCCATGACGCCGCGCGGCGTCCCCAAGGCCCAGGTGCGGGTGGAGGATCTGGCCTTCCTTTCCCTCGACGGCACCGTGCTGTCGGGGAATCCCAGCAGCGAGCGGGCCATGCACCTGGCTGTCTTCCGCGCCGTGCCCGAAGCCCGGGCCGTGGTCCACGCCCATCCCCCCACGGCCATCGCCTGGACCCTGGCCCGACCGGAGCTGTCGGAGCTGCCCTCGGACAGCCTGCCCGAGGTGATCCTCGCCGCCGGCCGCATCCCCGTGGTGCCCATGGCCATCCCCGGCACCGAGGCCATGGGCGCCTCCCTCCTGCCCTTCCTGCCCGCCCACCGGCTCATGATCCTGGCCCGGCACGGCGGCCTCGCCTGGGGCGAATCCATGCAGGAGGCCGCCGGCGGCCTCGAGCGCCTGGAGCAGGTCGCCGAGATCCTCTGGAAAGCCGAGACCCTCGGCGGCGCGAAACCCTTGGCAGATGCCGAACTGGCGGCGCTGCGGGCGCTGCGGGCGAAGCTCGGGCCGAGGATCATCTAGAAACGAAGATCCACAGATTTCACAGATCCAGCTCCGAACGCAATCTGTGTGAATCTGTGAAATCTGTGGACAGGAAGCCTTCATGCACCCCTTCGAATCCCTCGGTCTCCGCCACGACGGTCGCACCCTCTGGGTGCTGGACCAGACCCAGCTTCCTGACAAGGAGCTGTGGCTGGATGGGAGCGATCCGATGGCCATGGTGGCCCTCATCCGGCGCCTCGCGGTGCGCGGGGCGCCGCTCATCGGCGTGGCGGCGGCCGCGAGTCTCGCCACCTTCGCCCACCGGGGCGCCTCTGCGGCCGAGTACGCTGCCGCCTGCGCGGCCCTGCGGGCGGCCCGCCCCACGGCCGTGAACCTCATGTGGGCCATGGATCGCATGAAGGGGGCCGCCGATCCGGTGGCCGAGGCGGAGGCCATCTTCGCGGAGGATGTGCGCCTCTGCGAGGGCATGGCCGAACACGGCGCGGCCCTCATCCAGGATGGCGAGGGCCTGCTGACCCACTGCAATACCGGGGGGCTGGCCACGGCAGGCATCGGCACCGCCCTGGGCGTCATCCGCCGGGCCCACGAGCAGGGCAAGCGCATCCATGTCTATGCCGACGAGACGCGGCCTCTCCTGCAAGGCGGCCGGCTCACCGCCTGGGAACTCCGGAAGCTCGGCATTCCCTCCACGCTCGTCACCGACAGCATGGCGGCCCTGCTGCTGCGCGACGGCAAGGTGCAGCGCGTGCTGGTGGGTTCCGACCGCGTAGCCGCCAACGGCGACTTCGCCAACAAGGTGGGCACCTACGGACTGGCCGTGCAGGCCCGGCACCACGGCGTCCCCTTCCACCCCGTGGCCCCCTTCTCCACGGTGGACCTGGCCTGTCCGGATGGCGCCGCCATCCCCATCGAGCTGCGCGAACCGGCCGAGGTGCGGGGCTACGGATCGCTCCGCTGGGCCCCCGAGGCCATGCCGGCCTGGAACCCCGCCTTCGACGTCACCC